>CAXTDO010000035.1:0-16842 GCA_964242315.1 uncultured Flavihumibacter sp. | reverse complement strand
TTACAAGGCTTGTGCTGGAAAATTCCCTGTATCAGGTGGTACCTATTGTAAATGACCTGGAAGCCCTGACATTGTATATCGAACTGGAGCAAATCCGCTATGCCGGAAAATTTCTATCAGATGTAAGGGTTGATCAGGAGGTACTGGAAGGCAGCTATTTCATTCCTCCCATGATCATTCAGCCGTATGTAGAGAACGCCATACTTCACGGGCTGAGAAACCTTCCTGACATAGGCATGTTACGTGTTCATGTGAGCAGGCAGGCTTCTTATGTAATCATAACCATCAACGACAATGGTATCGGAAGAGCAAGATCGGCGGCCCTGAAAAGAAATGAAGTGATCAAACGAACTTCTATCGGAATGTCTGTAACACAGGACCGGATATCCATCTTTAATAACCTTGCACAACATAATAAGGCAACCGTTGCCATTTATGACCTGGAAAAAGGTACCAGGGTGGAATTAAAATTTCCTGCAGCGCTTGTTTAAGACATTGCTATCAGCAGTCCACTATCAGAATCAATGCCCGAGGTCTTTCCTGCTGATAGCTGTCGGCTGATAGCAATTGATACAGTACCTCCTGTATTTCATTAATAAAAAACTTCATGTTTACCTGTATGCATTTTAACACGTTAAATCTGAGTAAAAATACTCTCCCGGGTTATAGTAAAATATCTTTAAAAATTCTTTATATGACTGCATTTTTGTTTAGAATGTGTTTCGTTAGTTTTCTCCTGTTAGCAACAAAATTTAGTATGGCTCAGAAAAGCATCATAATTAGCGACAACCTTATTGCAAATGCCGAGAAATTACCGGTAAAAATGGGCAACTCATGGCCCTGGAAAATAGCCAGGTTCAGTTTTGGTGATTATACGGTGGTTTCAAGCAGAGTGGGATGGGGAAACGGCTCTTCTAAAAGCAATTTTTTTGGCACCAAAGCGCAAAGCAAGTCATCGCAAAAATTTTCATTCGTTTTAGCAAATAAAACCAATGATTCGGCAAGGGTAAATGCAGTTAACAACATCATAACCCAGGAGGTGTACCCCCTGGAACTCTTTCCAAATGTTTTTTTCGAAAGTTACAGCGTGCTGAAAGATTCAAACAACTTCTCTGCCCTTATTACCCTTAATGAAGATACCAGTGACATATGGACCATGTTTATTGTTGATGTAAAAGGCGAAAATGTGGAGAACAAATACGAGGCTTTTTTAAACAACCGGGAAAGAACCATTTTTCTTTCATACACCAGTGCCGATAAAAACAACCGGGAAAAGCGTATGTTATCTGCCAGGGGATATGAATTCATTGAAAATGAACTGTCTCTCTGCGCCGTTGAATATTTTGGCGGCGGAATGCTGGGTGTTGGCAAAAAAACCGTCTGGATACGCAAAGAACTTGATCCGAAAATAAAACTCATCCTTGCCGCTGCCATGACAACGATCATGCAATTTATACAACCAGGACCTACTAATTATCCACTATAAACAGCATATGGTTAGCACCTTCAACACTGCATTTTGACTCCGGTTTGTTACCGGTTACATACAAGCCCGCATATGTGGACGAAACAGGATTCGAACCTTCTTAAATCAACTTTGTAACTCATATTAATATAGCGTTATAATCCAAGCTGACACTATTTATTAAGATATTAACTTTACAAATGTTAGTAACTTAGTATAAACATTTCGGTCAACTGACCGGTCAACTGGTAACTTTATTCATACCTTCACAATACTTAATAATAATTATATGGGTGCGGTAAATTTCTACCTAAAGAAAGCAGAAGAGGCAACCGGCAAAAGCCTTATTTTCCTTCAATATAAGTACCATGGAAAGCGCCTGGTATACTCTTTTAAAGAAACTATTGATCCTGCCAATTGGAGCCCGGCAAAGCAACGGGTAAAATCTAATAGGGCCACTACTGAAGATGGTCAATACTCCTTGAACGATCTGCTCGACAACCTGGAGCGGGAATGTCTTAAATCTTACAACAAGCATATTAAAAACGGTATACCGGCGCCTGAGACTATTAAGGGCGACTTGTTTTTATTTATGAACAAGAATACCGGGAAAAGCACAGCTCCAACTTTATTTGATCTGATTGAACGCTTTAAAGCAGGTGAAATAAAAAGCAGGGGAAAGGAAAAAACCGATGGCACGTTACAAATTTATAAGCAATCGTTCAATCAGTTAAAGGAGTTCTCGGCAGAAAAGAAGTATAAAGTTGATTTTGATACCATAAACCTAGACTTCTACTACAAATTTGTTTCATACTTAGGTGAGCGTGGCATGGGAACGAATTCTGTCGGAAAGCATATCAAAACATTAAAAACTTTCATGCAGGAAGCTGTTGATTTGAAGTTTACCACCAACTATGAGTTTAAAAATAAAAAGTTTGTATCCCTGAAGGAGGATGTTGATAATGTCTACCTTACTGAGAATGAAATAATGAAATTATACCGGCATGACTTTTCAGAAAACAAAAAACTGGAACAGGTCCGGGATCTTTTTTGTTTCGGCTGTTGGGTAGGTTTACGCTTTTCTGATTATTCCAATGTCAGGGCTGAGCATAAAGTGCAAATAGATGGTGACTGGTTTTTAAAGATCAAAACTCAGAAAACAGGTGAGCTCGTGATTATTCCTTGCAATCCGCATGTACTTGAGATATTCGCCAAATATGACCACAACTCGAATAAGCTGCCCAACACGATCAGCAATCAGAAATTCAATGACTATATTAAGGACGTTTGTAAAGCCGTAGGATTGACCGAAACAGGCCGGTTATCAACCGATCCACCAAAGGAGCTATATGAATGCGTTTCCAGCCATACAGCCAGGAGAAGCTTTGCAACCAATTATTACCTGCAGGGATTCCCTACAATCGATCTGATGAAGGTTACCGGGCATAAGACCGAATCAGCGTTTATGAAGTACATCAAAATCTCGAAGCTCGATACTGCCATGAGACTGAGCAAGCACATAAAGAAGAATTGGAGTGAGAAACTGCTGAAGGTTGTAGCGTAAAACAATGAAACTGTATTGAAATGAGTAAGTATATCAATGATATCAACGATGAAGAATTTATAGAAATGGTGAAAGAGTTGGAATTAAAGCCTCACTTTTTTGACAAGTTATATTACAGTATGGATAAAACTGGTATTCAGTGTTTATTGCCAGAAAATTTCGTGAATCGAACTATTCAGGGTCTGGATTATTTTTGGGGATTCGAGATAAAAGAACAGTATGAATATAACTACATTTTAAATATTCTTTGTAATCACTATAATAGGTTAATGTATGATGGTCTAACAACAGGTTTCTTAAAAAGAACAAAGTCGTCCGACCTGGTTTTTGTGCCGGGAATTATTGAATATGAATTTGAAGAAATAAAAAATACTTTACTTAAACAGGATGCGTATTTCAATCTAGGTTATAAATTAGAAAAAGGTAAACGAAAAATGTACACCATTGATGACGAAAGACCTACAATTGATATAGCGTTTAGTTTAGGTAGCGGAGCGGCTTATTATTTGTATGAAGTTTTATTGAAAAATTCACTAAAAGCGGCATTAGAGCCGTATCCTCCGAAAAACGCCAATGATTCAGAAGTAGATGATGTGGCAGACGACCCGGCTTTTTCTTTAGAAACACAATACGAAAAGCTTCTATACTTTAAATATTCTGGTTTGCTTGACGGTATTATTAACAGTGTGGGAAATAACAACAGAAAAATTTCAAAAGTTATTTCCCAAATTACTGGTGACAATGCGGAGTCATTAAGAGGGTTGTTAGGTACTCTAATAAGCGGATATAATAAAACAACACAAGAATCTAAATTGTACAAAAAATCTTACGTTGAAAATACGCTCGATGCGTTACGGGATACCGGCTTTGATGCAACGGAATTATCGAAAGTTTACGAACAAATCATAACGAAGTAAAATTGTAGACGTCTACACTTTTATCTACACAATCATCTTAGCAACTTCGTATTAATAAAAATAACGAAGTATGAAAGATGCTATTTTAAATCTTCCAGGACAAGCGGTTAACTTCTCAATCATTCATGTAGATGATTTAAAAAGCCTTATGCAAAATCTTATAAGGCAGGAAATTCGTGCAAAACAGGATGACGAGCTACAAGAAAAACTTCTTTCACCCATCGAAACATGTAAAATGTTTCAACCAAACATTTCCAGGGTCACCCTCCATGCATGGACTAAGGACGGACGCCTACAGGAGCATCGTATAGGAGGTCGAATTTACTACAAGTATAGTGAGGTTATAAATTCTTTGCAGACACTTAAAAAATATAAAAAAGTTTTGTAAAAAGGAAATGCCCGGCGCTCAACCCGGGCAAGTCAAAGAAATTTTATAACAACACGATGCAAATGTACGAAAAAGCTATTATCGGTAACGCTATAACAAACACACTTACAGATTTATCTGAAGTTGGTATATACGGTTTTCCCATTACGAGAAATACTGACGGATCAGTCACCCATCCGCCGACATATACTGATTATAAAAATAATCCAACAGCTTCCAAGTTAAGAGAATTCACAAATTCAGGGCATAAGGCAAATGGTATTGCGATCATAGCTGGATTTAATTGTTTATGCTGCATTGACTTCGATCTTAAGAATACGAATCAAAAAGATTTATTTGAAAGATGGAAGAAACTGATATCACCTGAAACACTATCAAAATGCTATATTGAAATAACCCGTAACAATGGATATCATGTTTTCTTCTTTTGCAAGAATTTTAGTTTTGATGCGCAACCAGCAGCAAATGAAGATGGTCGAGCCGTGATTGAATTTTTTTGTAAGCAAAACAAGATAGTCTACACTTTCCCAACACCTGGTTACGCTGAAGTAAATATATCACTATATGATACCGGTGAGGTGAGCAGAGAAGAGGCTTTGATAATGCTTCATACTGCAGAGCTTTTTAACTGTTACAAAGGCAAAAGGGAATCCTATACACCTGGCACCAGGAAGAAGCTGGCTTACCCGGAAGGAAAAGAAACGTTATTTCATGATTTCGATTACAGGGTTGATTGTGATATACTTTTAGACTGGTTTTGCAAAAGGACTCGTTGGCGCCAGGAATATAATGAAAGGCGGAAAGAGTATGAACTATGGCATCCTAACGCTGGTGGCACTGCCAGAAGCGCTGTTTACTTTGTGATGACTAACAGGCTTATAGTACACTCCGAAACTCAAAAGCTCTTCCCTACCTGGGGATCATACGATCCTGAAAACCCAACTCCATACGTTATTACGCCTACTCACATCCTCTATACTTTATGTGATCAGGACTTTATAGAAGTTGAAAGGATTATGAAGCAGCTTTTACCCATCAAGATTGCATTCAGGGTAAAGAGATGGCTGTTAACTTATATTGATAAGGCTTATATCAAATCCTCCATCAACAAGCTAGGTCAAAAAAAGATAGCTGGGAAATCAGGTTACACAATTAAAGTAGATTCTTACCTGCTTGTTTACTTAATGCACCTGATTGATCCGGAGTATAGCTGGACTTGCGAGGGGACACATGACGAGTGTTTTACCGCAGAAGAATGCAAAGACATCATTCCCAATAACGCTATTCTCAGTTATGCCTTTGGTCAAACCCTATTTATAGATAGGAATTTTAAGTACCCTATAAACTGGGATCTATGAGTGGTGTATCTGTCGCCGGAAAACTTAAAAACATCAATACAATTCCAGTTGATGTTTTCCCTAAAGACATCGCCGAGTCTATGAAATTACTTTCCGATCAAACAAATATTCCATTGGAATTTATTTGTACGGCAGCTCTGTTTGCAGTCGCCTCACAGGCCGGGAATCAGTATTATGGAAATCTAAATGGCAGGATTAAGCCAATTATTTACGCTGCTAATATTGGTCCTTCAGGTGTTGGTAAGACACCGGCTTACAATAAACTATGTGGTGACATAATCAACCCGCTAAGAAAAATTCTTGACGATGAATACAAGACTGTATATGCAGCTTATAAGGATAGACTAAAAACTGCAAAGGAATTTAAACAGCAATTTACAGAACGGCCGCCAGTAAAAAAGATTAGAATTATTGAAGACGGCACTGACGAAGCGATAAGTAAACATGCAGAGACCTCTCCTGGCGGATTCGGCTTGTATTACGACGAAGGCGGGAGGTTTTTTGGTTCGTCTTCACAGTATAAAAGAGATAATTCTTCCGTTCACACTTTCAATGAAATATGGAACGGCAAATCGCACCAAATAATAAGAGTTGATCAAGAGAAGGATAGGTTTATACCAAACCCGGCTATTAGTGTATTAATTGGCTTACAGGCCGATCGTATGGCCAAATATTTCACTGAAGATGTTCTACAAAGTGGGCTGGCGTACCGATTCTTAATGTGTAAAGCCGCGTTCAAACCAATAAATGAAACTGTTGATTATTTTGATGATAATGTCAAAGAAATGTGCGAGACATGGAAAAACCTAATACGGAGTCTTTTTTATCGAGGTGCAAGACTTGAAGAAAATTTCGAACCTATATGTGTTGAGTTTAACCAAGAGGCAAAACTGAAATACAATGAGGTTATGGGCGAAATAGCCGCACAACAAAACGTTTTTATAAGGTCGGTTAAAAAAGAAGATGACAACATAACTATCATCGGAGCCGCAGCAAAACTCCAGGCTTATGTTGCCAGGCTGGCATTAATACTTGCTATTATTGACGATCATACAGGTCCAACGATTACCGCACAAAACATTGAAGGCGCCTATGTACTTTATAAATATTACAAAAGAAATTCAGACAAAATACTGCTTAGCTTAAGCGGCACTGCAACGACCGGATTAACAGATAACGAAGCCGAATTGTTAGAAAACCTACCAGATAACCAGTTTACAACAAAAGAAGCGGGGGATGTATGTGAGACGTTGAATTTAAATAAGAAATTCTTTCTTACAAGTATGCGCAGAAAGTATAAAGCGGGATGGATTAAAACAGTTTCAAAAGGAGTTTATGAAAAAATATAAACGGTATCAGGGTGTCAACTGGTGTCAAAACTTGACACCACACAAAAATCAATGCGGACGCGGGTTTCATTCGACGGTGTCAAGGTGTCAAGCATCTAGACATACATTTAGTATACTACTATTATATATTTCTAGCTGTATATATCTCTTTCCTAAGAAATCTGATACTTTGACACCAATGCAGTTTTTCCTCTGCAATTCCATGAATATTAAAGAGTTAAGCCGGTGTCAATATTTGACACTTACTTGACACCAATGAAACCGTTGACACCAATCACAGAAATGCAAAATAAAGTGCTTAACTGCTTAAATAGTAAAAGATGAAACCTCCAACCATATCTCAATACAATTCCTGGAGCCTTAAAGACCGTATCTGGTGGGTTGAATTTGAAACCGGTGGATTATGCAAAACGATGATCAGGGCAAAGGGGTATTTCCCATTCATAATTTATGATAAAGAAAATGTCGGGATAGTTTACCAGGTTGATAAGTCGGGTCAAATAACAGAAGCTACAGCTATGACTGTCAAAGAAGCATTAGACCGTTTGGAACGATTTAAGAATGCATCAAAAGCAATGATGGCTACTAATTAAGTTGTGATGATATTACACTAATTTATTTCGCAACAGTTGTTACCTGTTAGTTTATTTTACTTAAATTACAACCGATTCTTTTCCCCGAATCAACCAGGAGCCTAGAGCTCGATACTTTCCTAGGCCTTAGTGGATGGAATGGCCACCATCGCAACAGCTTAATAGGATGACTAGCTACCATCGCAACGGATCAGACAATACAAGAAATCTTTCATTACAATTTATTGACATGGCTATCGAGTATGTAACGCCAAAACAATTGGCCGAAAAGTTCCAGGCTCACCCCTCAACTGTATATCGTTTACATAAAGAAGGTAAAATCCCTTCCATACGCTTTGGCAGTAAACTCCTCTTTGTTTTAAGCGAGGTAGAGGCTGCATTAAAAGCTGTTAATCATTCGCAAAAGCCACAGCACGCTTAATAACCTTACTAAATGAGATTGATTGTAAAATACAGTTGGATACAAGAAAAACAGTTTAACAATGGCTTTTAAAAAAGGGTCTTCTGGGAATCCGAAAGGCAAACCAAAAGGTGCCGTTAACAAAACTTCAAAAGAGGTAAAGTCTTTGGTATCCGAATTTGTCAGTGCTAATTGGGAACAGGTGCAACGGGACTTCAACAGCAAAAAATTACATCCACGTGATAGGCTTGCCTTCATGGAACGAGTACTTAGGTATATTATTCCTGTTATGGGCAACACAACGGGCAAAATTGATATTAAAAAGCAGCTTGAAGGATTATCCGATCAGGACCTTGATCGTGTAGTGGATATGATATTACAAAAGGAGACAAGTAATGATGATGAAGAATAATTTAAAACCGAAACACTAGAGCCATGGACCGTCAAGCAAAAATATTAACCCTGGAAGCAATTTCAAAAGGTGAAGCGACCGTTGAAGATCTAAAACCTAAACACATGGTTTTTAAAATAGTAAGAAGTGGCAACATTGGCGGTTTATTCGTGAACGGAGTAAAAAGCAACAGAAAGGAAGACATGAGATCATTCAGTACCTCTTTTTCCAACAAGGAAGTAAAAGTCCACAGGGTTTAAAATATAAGAAGCGAGTTAATTTTTTATAAAACACATGAATAGAGATTCAATTATAAGGAAGCTAGTTCAAATAGCTGACGGAACTTTAAAACCACAAGACCTTATGCCTAAGCATTATGAATTCAGAGTGCTGATGCCAGAGGACGGCAAGTCTGGATTATATGAGAATGGAGTTCTTGTGCCAGATGATTTTGATATATCGGTATTAAAAGATCGTAATGGGAGAATATATTTTGATGTAAAAATTGTAAACTGATGAAACCAATTAAAAGAAAGCAATCGAAGGAAGAAAAAATAAAGGCTTTATTAGAGTTGAGTCAAAACAAAACAACAATAGACAGTTTGGTTAAAACAACATATCAGATGTGGCGTTTAAAAAAGGATGGATTATATTATGGGCCAAAAGGTTTGATCTTGAATGAAGCTCAGTTTGCAGCTCATAAAGAACTTGGTGTCAAAAAGGTGCTAATAGTGAGGCAGCCTAACCGAGAGCGATACAACGAAGTTGCTTAATGTGGCTTATCACTTCCATAAATATCTCATTACATTATAGAAGCAGAAACTAAAACCGCAAAGTCCATCTTAATCAATCACAACCGCACAATGAAAAAACTAATCGACATATCGCCAAACAGGGACAGTAAAACAGACGATCATGCGTTTTGGCTTAGTAAAAAATTAACTATCCTGGAAAGGGATAATTATACCTGCAGGTATTGTAAAAAAAATGGTTATGATTTACGAGCATATTCATTACACCCGATGGCAAACAGAGAACCACACCAGGCATTAGACAAAGATCTTGTTACATCTTGTTATAGTTGTTACGCGGCAAACCGGCACACCCGCTTTTCTATATTTGTTTTTAATCTAAAGCTCTTTTTAGGTATGGTAATATCAAAACCTCCCATTAAAACAAAAGAAATCGGCTAAACATAGCCGTTAAAATTATAGTATGTCAGCAACCGCACAACAGGTATTAATTGAGTTCATACCGGACACCTCACAACTTGACGCAGCAGAGGATAAGCTCGCCAATCTGGGAAAGATAGATAAAAAGTCTCAGGCTATATTTAAGGCAACAAATGACGAACTACGCAATCGCGCAAAGCTCACCGATCAGGCAACTTTGTCTGTAAGTAAAGAGCAGGCTGTTGTTAACAAGTTAGTTTCTTCCCTAAAGAACCTTTCCGGCGAATCAAAAACCTCTGTGCAGAATTTACTAAAGCTTTCAACAAGCGAAATAGTTGAAGGATTTGCCCAGGCGGCGGTCAATGTCGACGATTTTGTGGATGCTTTGAAGGCTGCAGACGAAGCCGGCCAGCAGAATACCCAAACAACAAAGGCAACGGAGAAGGCAACCGTATCGCTGAAAGCCCAGCTCCGTGCCATGGTTGAAGAACTTGGCCGCATGAAGGTCGCAGGTTTAGACAGTACGGAGGCTTATAGGCAACTAGCGCAGGAAGCCGGTGACCTGAGCGACGCCATCGGCGATACCAGGGATGAAATAAAAAGGCTCGGTTCTGATACCGGCGTTTTCGAGGGGTTAATTGGTGGCGTTCAAGGTTTGGCGGGTGGCTTCGCTGTTGCGCAAGGTGCGGCAGCGCTGTTTGGCGCATCATCTGAGGAACTACAGGAGACATTGGTAAAGGTTTCAGCGGTAACGGCTGTATTACAAGGGCTACAGGAAATCCAAAACACTTTGCAGGCAGAATCAGCGGCCTCGCTTCTTATTATGAATCTTCAACGGAAGATTCAGAACGCTCAGCTGGTCGTTGAGACTGCATTGCAGTCGCGCTCTGTGATAGTGCGTGGTGCTGCTACTGTAGCCCAGAGGTTACTTAATGCTGCAATGGCTGCAAACCCTATAGGCATAGTTATAACGGCACTAGCTACGGCTATAGGTCTTTTTGCTCTTTATGCAAACGGCGCGAAAGACGCGGCCAGGCAACAAGCCGCTTTAAATGGTGCCTTAAAAGAAGCAAGCGAGGGGCTGGATGGTGACATTGAAGGTATCAAGCGAGCAGGTAAAGCCCGGCTATCTGAATTAGAAACAGCCGGGGCAAAGCAATCTGATATCTTACGGGCCAATGCGCAAACTGAAGTACTTATCCAGGAAGAGAGATTAAAAGCTATAGCAAAGCTTGATAAGCAGATTGCTGCAAACAGGCAGGTATCAGACGAAAACGACGTAAAATCCCTGCAGGCTCTTCAAGATAAAAGGTTTCAGCTCAGCCAGGAGAGCAAAGATGCAGAACTTGAGATCGAAAATAAAAACCGTGAGGGTAGAAAACAAATATTACTCGAAAGCCTTGAAGATGCCGTGAATATCAAACAAGCGGAGCTGGACAAAATATTATCGATGGGCGGCAAGAATGGCAGCCGGGAGTTTGAGGCACAAAAGCAGTTATTACGCGCCAGCGCAGCGCTTGAAATCCAGAACGCCGGCGAGAATGCTGCAAAGGTTTTTGCTATTCAATCCAGACTTAAAGAGGATCTGCATCAGTTAGGCATTCAAGCCCGGGAACAGGAGAATAAGTCAACGCTCGCCGCTCTCGAAACACAGCTTACAAAAGCCCAGGAAAAGAGAATACAAATAACTGAACGTGAAAGCCAGGAGGAAATAAATATACGCAAACAGATCATTGCCGCTAATGCAAAATTTGAAGCAGAGCAGGAGGGATTATCTGAAAAGCAGCGTACAGCAATCAGGGTAAAAGCACTGCAAGACATAGCCTCTTTACAGCGTGATTTTGATAAAAAGACTTTTGAGGAGTCAATGCAGGATCAGATATCATTAAATGAGGCACAGCTGCAGCAGGTAGATATATCGGAGCGGGATAAGCTTGATTTGCGAATACAAAACATTATAGCAGCAGCATCCATTGAGGAAGAGCAAAACAAGGGGTTAAGTGCGAAAATAAAGGAGATAAATGCAAAACGGGATGCAGATATTAAGGCATTGCGGTTACAATCGATACAGGATACACTAGCATTTGAATTAAAATCGAATGAGACAGCGTTTGCAGCAGAAAACCGTGCTATTGATAAACAGCTGGCAGCACAGGATGAATTAAGAGCAGCGCCAAATATTAGGGAAAGAAAGCGATTAGAGACTTTGCTGGGCGTTAAGAAGCTATCGCTCGACCAGGAAACAGCACTTGTTGACGCTCAGGCCCGGCATGCGCTGGATGGGATCGAAAAGGAGCGTAATGCCCTTACGGAGTCTTTCAAAGAAAAACTTATCTCAGCAAAAGAATACCAACAATATGAGGCGGAACTCAGCGACAAATCATTAAAAGTGATAGAAGATGCTGAGGAAAAAAAGAAGAGGCTGGCTAAAGGAACAGCCGATTATCAAAAACAACTTGATAAACAACGAATAGATCTGGCTATTGATATTGCAGGGCAAGTGGCCGGCGTATTGTCTAACCTGGCAAGTCTTGAAGCAGAGAGGAACAGCCAAAAGATTGAAGGGGAAAAGAAAAAAATAAATGACTTAAGAGCAGCAGGCGCCATATCGGAAAAAGAATCTATTGACCGTCTTAAAAAGGTTGATGCTGAAGAGCGTAAGTTAAAATACCAGGCAGCAGTAAAAGACAAAGAGCTGGCAATATTTAACGCTGTGATAGCTACTGCAGCCGGCATCGCTAAAGCTAGCCCGGTTATCCCTCTTATGGCGCTGGCCGGCGTGCTTGGAGCTGCGCAGATTGCAATTATTGCCGCTCGCCCTATTCCAAAATTTGCCAAAGGTAAGAAGGATAGTTACACTGGTCTTGGTCAGGTTGGTGAAGCAGGTTCCGAGTTAATTGAATCCAACGGTCAGATGTATATAGCCAAACGTCCTACAATTATATGGTTAGGCGCAAAAGATAAGGTATACAATCCGCGTGAGACAAAGGAAATAATGAACCGTCAAATACCTACCGCAAACAAGCAGGTAATGGTAAAGGTTGGCGATAACAAATCAAATCTAAATATCGACTATGACAAACTGGGCAAAGCCGTTGGCAAGCATACATCAATGACCCTGAACGTGGACGGGTGGAAAGCTTTTGTAAAGGAACAGAACGATTATACCACCTTTTTAAACCATCACGGTGGCTTCTAATTTATTTAGCACAATATAATTGATGAATAAAATAAAACTTTACAATGGAAAACAATGTTTCGGAAAAAGACCAGGAGATAGCCGATTTAAAATTTAAGGTTAAAACTCTTGAAGATCACATAGACAAGATCCGGATTGATAGCGATAAACGTGTTCTTGATGTTACCGCTAAGTTCGAACTTGCGGGACTGCTTACTGCATATCAAACGGCGTATGATATTTTGCCGCCTGCAGTCAAGGCCGATGTAATTAAAAAACTTGTTGACAGAGAGCTTAGTAATACGGACGCAGAACTTTACCTGGACGATTACGGTAAACTTGATTTGCGCAACGTTGACGGCACAAACTTGTTATCGCCTTCGCACCAAAAAATCACACCCGGCGACTTCCTTAAATCAGTGCTGGCTAACAACAAGATTCTTATTCAAACTGATAACGATCAGGGAAACCAGGACGATAATACGCAAGCCAACAAGACCGGACCAAAACATAACGCTACCCTTAAAGACATTGTTAAAAAGTCGAAAGCTGACTATGAAAAAGGCAATTCTTTTTCTGATGTGTAAAATGTTTGAATCTCTACAAGGCCGTACAGGTAATTTATAAAGCTTAAAACAAATACAAAATGAAAGAAGCGTTTTTAAAAGAATTGATGCTTAAGTATGGCTTTACAGCAAATGGCTTTGGTTATGAATCCCCGTATTCAATAATGTATTACAAACGAGCTACAATCGAATTTTCCTACCAAAAGCGAGCGAACCCGATGTACAGGATAAAAGATATCAGTAGGTCAGGTACGAAGGTATTAAAATCGTGGCGCCCTATGGAAACAGCGGAGGCGGCATTACAGGAATTGCAGGGGATAGAGGCAGCGTGAAGCATTAAGACAGTATATCATGATTATTAAAACCAACATAGAAACTGTTACCCAAAACATCACAGCGAGATTATCCTTGCTTAGAGACAAGGAGCGCTTACTTCGGCCCCTTTGCTTTGGAGTTATAGATTTAATGACCAAAAGGATCCACATTGATGGTAAAGCCTCAGATGGTAGCTTAATAGGGACTTACAGTAAAAGCTATATGGCGCTGCGTACCGGTAATTACGGAAACTCTGAAAGGTTTGCAAAGGGCGCCCAGAAAGGCAAAAATAAGAACGCGGGTGTATTTACAAAAAAGTCGGCCAATGCCGGCACAGCACGGCCAAACTTCCACAGATCCGCTGATACTAAGGTGATAGTATCTCTAACCAGGCAGTTAGAAAATGATTGGAGTGTGATTGCTTTACCTAACGGCTATGGCGTTGGCTTTCTTAATTCATTCAACTTTCAAAAAGCCAGATGGACCGAAGCAAACTATAAAAAGGCAATATTCAGCTTATCCAATGAAGAAACGGAGTATGTAACCGAAACGTTAAATCAGATGGTGGAAGCGGCGTTTAGTTGATGCCAATCTTCTTTATTTGAAGCTGACATTTGTTTTTTAAGTGATGCTATAAGCCTAATTACCTCCTCATTGATGTTATTGTATAGCTTCTTTTTCCCCGCCCATGATTTAGGGAAGTTTTCAACATTGAAGCTTTGGCTTTGATTGTCAGCATAACTAAAGCCGGTTACAACATACCTATACCGGCCATTTTTTACAGAGATAGTAACAGTGTGACTAATAGAAGGATTCCTGGTGTAATAATCTATTTTAAATATTCCCTTTCCTGTAATTTCCCCACCTTCTTTGTCGTCAAGTTGGATCACATCATTTGCAGACTTATAGGTACCAACAAACCACTTCTTTGCCCGTAAGTATAAAGTTTCCTTGTTTAAAGAGTCTGTCTGGACAACTTCGGTATATGTTACGGCGCCATCTTTAACGGGCAGTATCTCCAATAATTTATCCTGGCTAAATGAGGAGGCATTGATAAAAAGTAAAAATAAAACAAGGATAACTTTCATAAGGCTCTCTTTATAAGCTTACAATATAATTTAAACATTTGTTCTTTGCAAACCGCTTCCTATGGTTGATTACAGACATTAAAACTTTTAAAAAGCCGGGATTCACGCAGTTTTCACTCAATTAACATGAATGTCTGTAATTACGGTTTTATGGACGTTATAATATTAACTTACCTTTTTTTGGTAAGTTAAATAAATTACCTAATTTTGGTAATACGTTGATTGAAGATCATTTCTTATAACTAAAATCGCTAAAAATGAAACAGTTTATAATAACAGGTGACTAATGACAGTAACATTTCAGACCAAAATCCTTGAAGAGTTTTATGAACTCCCCCTGGCAAAGCAGGGTAGCCAAGGAATAGACAAAATGGTTATTAAGGGTTTCAAAAAAAAGGTTGATATCCTTAAGTTTGCCACTGACCTCCGGACAATATCTCAGTTAAACGGGTTGCGTTTAGAAAAGTTGGAGGAAGAAAAATATATAGGATGTTACTCAATAAGGGTAAACAAGCAGTATCGAATCATCTTTAAAGAGGGGCCAGCCGGGCAGCTGTCGATACTGATTTTAGAGCTCAGCAAACACTACGAGTAAGCAGGCAGGGTTATAACCCCTTCCTCCCTCATTGAAGCATTGAAAAATGAACTTCGACACACTACAAGACAATGACGACAAATTACAAAGTAACTAGCCAGGATGGACGGGAGCTAATAAATAGCGACTCCGCTCTACATCCTGGCTATGTTATAGAAATGGAAATTGATGCCAGGGAATTAAAGAAAAAGGACGTTGCTAAATCGCTCGGGATCTTACCTGGCCATTTATCTGAATTGATTAAAGAAAAGCGGAATGTTAGCGCTATGCTGGCAATTAAGTTAGAGCAAATTTTTAATGTAGAGGCAGACTTTTGGCTCCGGGTTCAAAATGGTTATGACTTAATAAAAGCCAGACAAAAGCTGGCTAAACGTGATAGTAAACTAAAAGCAAACCCGGTTTAATCGCCGGGTTTTTTATTG
This sequence comes from uncultured Flavihumibacter sp., assembly GCA_964242315.1. Classification (GTDB taxonomy): domain Bacteria; phylum Bacteroidota; class Bacteroidia; order Chitinophagales; family Chitinophagaceae; genus JADCRZ01. The sequence continues at coordinate 1,081 of CAXTDO010000035.1, read as the reverse complement.
ACGCTATATATTTGGCTAACTGGCGAGATGTACAATTGTCAGACAATTACTCCGAAGTCGTTAATTATCTTCTTTCACAACACTAAGAAGTGCCTTAGCCTGCATAATACATAAACAATACACTTTCGTTCTTTTTTCAGCTTACTCTACCCTTTAAATTGCAGTCTCATTATCAACACACAGCCGACAGTTTCATAGTAAGAGATCGCCTTGGACTTTCGGTGCTGAAATTTGCAATGAATCGCAGAAAACCGTATAGCTTTACATCGGGCAGTTAAAAGGTTAATGCTATATTAACGGGATAAAGGCTCTAATGTTAAGCAAATCAATAATTTATATCAAAAATGTTCCTAATATTTGTATAAAGAAAAAGGGGAAACGGCAAATTTCCCCCGGTTTGATCAACCAGTAAAACAGGCAGCCGCAAACTGACATTTGCATAAGCTGAAAAGCCCGGACCCAGCAAGGCCGGGCATTCTGTTTTATAAATTCAAAGTTACGGTAATATAAATAGCAGTTCTATTAAAAATCAAATACGATTAAAGGCCACTTTAAAGCGATTCTGGGCACCCCGGCTGCGGGTAAGGCAATTAGCACGTTTTAGGCCGCGATCTGGCAATGTGGCTAAGACTTGAGGGGGCAGCGGGGTTAATTGTCTTTTTGCGGTGGAACCGGGCCGTTTTTCTTCTCCCAGCGTTCAATAAATTCAGATAAAGCCTTATCCATTATGCTTGTCTGTGATGTTGATTCGGCGAATGCGATGTACTTAATGCCTCGTAATATATCAGCACTTACATATAATGAAGTGCGTTCTTTCCCTGGTGGATCAATTTGTTTAGCCATAACGTAAAGGTAATCAAATGTTAAATTACTCAATAGTGCAATAGTTGATTTAAGTCAATTAATAATAAATAGTTGATATGATAAATTGTACTATTGAATAATTGCATACATTTGGAATGACAAAAGAAAATGCCGCTCTACTTTCGACGGAACAGCGGCACTTCTTGAAAGATTAAGAAAACCTTTACAAGCGCAAATCTATGACTTCTCCTTCAAAAGAGGCGTTACCTGTTACGGG
>CAXTDO010000034.1:3446-17032 GCA_964242315.1 uncultured Flavihumibacter sp. | reverse complement strand
AATGTGTGGTTTATGAATTCAATATATTTTATTACTATATTTAGACCACAATTACACTGAATATTTGGGAACCACTCCAACATATACCGAATCAGAATTGGTAATGATGTTGAAAGACCGGAACAGCCAGTCTTTTAGCTACCTGTATAGTAATTATTCAGGAGCCTTGTATACTATTGTTTTGCAGATAATTCCTGATCAGGATTTGGCGAATGATGTACTCCAGGAAGTTTTCATCAATATCTGGCGAAAAATTGATAGCTATGATCAATCAAAGGGTAGACTATTTACCTGGATGTTAAATATCGCCAGAAATGCTTCTATCGATTTCCTGCGATCCAAAGCCTATCAGAATAGTAAGAAGAACCAGGAATTTCCCGACACACAAGAATTTCATATTGCGGGTCAATCAACCCACATGAATACTGACAATATCGGTTTGAAAAAAATATTATTAAAGCTTAAAGCTGAATCCAGGGTATTAATCGATCTGGCTTACTTCAAGGGTTATACACATGAAGAAATCGCCGAGATTGAAGAAATACCGTTGGGAACAGTAAAAACAAGAATTCGTACTGCATTGATACAACTCAGAGAACATCTAAAGTGAACATTAAGGAATACATATCGAGTGGCATAGTTGAAAGCTATGTGTTGGGCCTGGCGGATGCTGTGGAAAGGGCTGAATTTGAAAACATGTGTGCAGCACATGTTGAGATAAGAGATGCCCGTGATCAATTTGAGGTGTTGCTGGAACAACAAGCTTTCATAAATGTAATCGAACCGCCTAGAGATTTGCAAAACAAAATTTTCGCTGAAATTGAAACTGATATATCAAATGCTCCTTCCCGGGTAATTCCTTTCTCAAAGAACATCAATGCACCAGACCGTGATGATAAGATTGTTTCTTCATTAAGAAAAATGCGCTATTTCGTTGCCGCTTCCGTTATCCTTTTAGTGGCAAGCACTATTTTAAACTTATACTTTTTCAGTCAGAATAAAGATTATGTAGCGCGTTATCAAAACCTGTTAGCCAGTCAGCAACAGCTTGCTTCTACAAATAAAGCGATGCAGGCAAAATTACAGACTTATCAAAATAATCTGGCAATTCTGAAGGACCCTAATCTGACGATCGTTAAAATGCCGGGAACAAATGTGCCAACCAGCCCTGCACCTAATAGCGTAGCAACGGTATACTGGAACCAGAATAGTAAAGAAGTATATTTGTTTGTCAACAATATGCCTCAACCGCAAGCAGGAAAGCAATACCAGCTATGGGCGCTTGTTGATGGCAAACCGGTAGATGCCGGTGTATTTGACACCAATACCGAAACCGCTTTTGTTAAGATGAAAAATATTCCCAATGCTCAGGGATTTGCCATTACCCTGGAAAATAGAGGTGGAAGCCCTTCTCCTACTATGCAGCAGATGTATGTTCTGGGAAATGTAAAAACATGATTAATTATAAACAGGTGTATTAAATGGTTAGTTTTACCGTTAAATACCACTCGTGAAAAAGTACTTTGGAAAACTTTTTATCCCTCTTGCCTGGACGATTTGCATCCAGGTTTTATTTTGCCTTCCCGGTTCAACGCTGCCCGATACCGGTAGTTTGTTTGAGATTCCTAACCTTGATAAAGTGGTGCATATTATTATTTTTGGAACGTTCGTAGGCTTATGGTGTTTTTATTTAAGCATGAAAAGTTTCTCTCAACAAAAATTAAAGCTTGCTTTTTTTATTGTGTTTTTGCTGGCAGCCTTTAATGGAATCATCATAGAATACATTCAGAAATATTATATTCCCAACCGTAGCTTTGACCCTGGTGATATTATAGCGGATATATTAAGCGCAGCAATTGCTTACGGAATATGTAATATAAGGTTGCTGCCTTAAAGGGGAAAATCTTCCCCAAAATTTTTTAATAAGCATAGCCTCTAACAAGAAGGCCCCTGTTGAAACAGGGGCCGTAACCAAAACTAACTGCTTATGAGAAAATTGACTATTGAGAAAGTCAACAAAAAACATACTTGTATATTATTTACAACAAATCGAATGCCACTATATTTAAGTTGTATTTATAATCTTTAAAGCAATTATCAATCCTGCTTAGTCATTTTCTCAGAATTTTCGGCAAATTGGAGGGCATCTATAAACTCATTGATCTCGCCATTTAAAACAGCATTTAAATTATACACAGTCAATCCGATCCTGTGATCTGTTACCCTTCCCTGCGGATAATTATATGTTCTGATTTTAGCGCTCCTGTCACCGGTACTTACCAAACTTTTACGGTGCCTTGAAATTTCTTCTTCCTGCTTACGTACCTGCTCTTCGTATAATCTTGTTCTTAACATAGTCATAGCCTTTTCCCTGTTACCAAGCTGACTGCGTTCTGTCTGGCAAATAACTACAACGCCTGTAGGAATATGGGTGAGCATTACTTTGGTTTCTACTTTGTTCACGTTCTGTCCGCCGGCTCCACCGCTTCGGGAAGTCTCCATTTTTACATCCGCATCCCTTACTTCAACATCCACTTCTTCTGCTTCCGGCATCACTGCTACGGTTGATGCGGAAGTATGCACCCGGCCACTGCCCTCCGTATCGGGTACACGCTGAACACGATGTACGCCGCTTTCAAATTTAAGGGTGCCATACACATCGTCACCTGTTACTTCTACCTGCACCTCTTTGTAACCTCCAACCGTGCCCTCGCTTTCACTTAAAATAGCGGTTTTCCATCCTTTGGAAGTACAATAGCGCAAATACATGTTCAGCAGATCGCCTGAAAACAAACTGGCTTCGTCACCACCCGTGCCCGCCCTGATTTCTAGGATGGCATTTTTCTCGTCTTGCGGATCTTTAGGTATCAATAATTTTCGTATTTCTGCTTCCAGTTTTTCTTTCCTTTCTTCATAGTCATCCGTTTCCATTTTTGCCAGTTCCCTGAGCTCTTCATCTTCCCCCATCAGCGCTTCTCTGTTAAAATCTATATCTCCGAGTAACTTTTTGTATTCTTCGTATGCCTTTACTATTTTCTCCAGATTTTTGTATTCTTTACTCATCTGGCTGAACTTGCGGTTATCACTTACAATCTGGGGATTTGCAAGTGCAACACCCATATCATCAAATTTGGCTTTGATCGCTTCTAATCTATCTAGCATGTTTAATTGTATTTTTGATACCGAGGCGCAAAATTAAATCATTCAACCATCAAATGGGCATAAGAAAATTCAAAGCAGATTATTTGTTTACGGGTAAGGAGTTACTGCCCTCTGATGCTGTGTTAATAACCAACGATTACGGAGTGGTAACCTGCATTACCAACTTTGAGGAAGCAGGCGACGACGTCGAGATACTTCAAGGAATCATTTCACCAGGTTTTATAAATGCTCATTGCCATGTAGAGCTTAGTCACATGAAGGGTAAGATACCTCCGGATACCGGTCTTATTGAATTTCTTACCCGCGTAATTAAGGAAAGAAACTTCCAGGTGGAAGATATAAATCAAGCCATGAAACTGGCAGATGCAGCAATGTATGAATCAGGAATTGTAGCTGTGGGAGATATTTGCAATACAACAGATTCCATTGTAATAAAACAAAACAGTAACATCAACTGGTTTAATTTTATTGAAGTGATCGGTTTTAACGAGCATGACGCAACAGCGAGATTAAATTATGCCGCTAAGATTTTGGATGAATTCAACACTTCTCTTTCCTTAAAAGATCAATACCAGTCTATCTCACCGCATGCTCCTTATTCCGTTTCTGAAAAATTGTTCAGTTTAATCAACAACACATCAGCTTCACAAATCATTACCATTCACAACCAGGAGTATGAAGCGGAGAATCAATTGTACCTGAATAAATCGGGACAACTGTTTGAATTGTATAGAAACCTTAATATAGATGCAGGCGCTTTCGAACGCAGTGGCAAAACAAGTGTACAAACCTTTCTGCCCTGGTTAAACAAAGCTGCCGCTATCTTACTGGTTCACAACACGTATACGAGCGAAAAAGATCTGTTATTTATAAATGAAAACAACCCGTTAAACAACATATATTTTTGCGTTTGCATAAACGCCAACAGGTATATCCAATCTACCAATCCACCAATACAGATGTTCAGGAAACATCATTGTATTATAACCCTCGGTACAGACAGTTACGCAAGTAATAACCAGCTAAATATTCTTGATGAAATAAAAACCATTCATAAGCAGTTTCCTGATATTGCACTAACTGAAATATTACAGTGGGCAACGCTCAATGGTGCAAAGGCATTAGGGATGGACAATAAATTAGGAAATTTTGATAGAGGAAAGCAACCGGGTGTAGTGTTGATCAGCAATATTATTAATCAGCACATTTCAGACGGTAGTACTTCAAAGAGATTATTATGAATTGCGTATGGCTTGTAGCGCTATGCTAACAGGGCCTGCAGGATAGGGAGCGTTTTCATTGTACCAAAATCTTCTATATGCAAAGCATAGAAACTCTGGTATGCAAGTAATAATGTTCTGCGAAATTCCTGATTCAGCCTGATCTGATCGAGTTCGTAGGGCTGCATTACTTTCAATAATTGCGATGTAATATAACTGTACTGACCTTCTAAAAAATGCGGATGCATGGGACGTTCACTTACAAAATTTCCATCCTGCAGATCAAGGATATTATTTTGCTGAGAAAAATTATCATTGAGCCTGAACCCAAAAAACGAAGTAAGATGAAGTGCGAAAAACAGGGAGAAATTCGCTACTACGGTATCTTCCGCCTTGTCGAGGTGAAGAAACGCATCTTCGATAAAATTGAACAGGGAAGCATTGGCTTCGGGCTGCTTAATAGTTTTCTGCAACAGTTCTACCATAAATGAAGCAACAGTATTCGTTATAACATCAGTAAGAATATTTTGATATAAAAAGTTCCATTTAAACTCTCTTATTCGCTGCAGATTTTTTAATTCATTATGATATATAACCAGGTCAAGGATAGCGGAGGGTTGGAAGAGATTTGCCCTTCCCGGGCCTTTCTTCGTATACGTTCTTACCCCGTTCACGATGTAGGATTGCAGGCCGAATAATTCAGTATAGATGCTTACCACCAAACTGGTTTCGCCATACTTAACGCTTCTTAGTACTATGCCTTTTGTTTTGAATATCATTTATGTTAATCTTAAATGAAGTATTACCTATCAGCCTTTCGAACAGTTTTTTAAACACTTACAAGATTAGCTTCTACCTTTCAAAACGCAACTTAACACTCGTTACTTCCCAACAAAAACAATTTTAGTAACCACTTTTTCCCTCCTCGAATCATCACTTATCAGCACCAGGTAAACACCGGTTGATATTTTCCTTCCACGGTAATCAAGGCCGTTCCAGACAGCCTGTCCGCCGTTTGACCTTGACTGGTAGACTAACCTTCCATCGAGTTCGGTTATTTTAACAAGCGCATTATTAACCAGTCCCCTGATAGCTATGCTGCCAGCATACCCTGGCGGAACAGGATTGGGAAATACAATCACATTTTCATTAGTTGTACCTCCTTCTGTAGCGGTACTTCTGTAAGAACAAATGCCCTGAGAGGTTGCAAAAAACACTTCGCCTGTTTTATCGTCAATTGCAATTTTTTTAACATCATTACTCAGTAACGGGCTGTTATCGTGTTTAAAGTGATCAATTGTTTTATCGCCGTCGGCACTTATCAACCAAACACCGTTTTTTGTTCCGATCCATTTGCGATCGGCGCCGTCTACAGCAATGGCCTGAACCTGTTCATCCCTGAACAGGTATCCGGCAAAATTATCCTGCTGCACAATAGGTAAAACGGACTCGCATCCCTGCACGCTGAATACCTCCTGGGCACATTGGATGATTCCGATACCTTTTGTAGTGCCTACCCATATAAATCCATTTTTGTCTTTGGCAATGCATAACACATTGTTGTCAGGTAAATTTCCATTGCCGGCTCCCGAACGAAAATATTTCCACCTGTCATCACCCGGGTTATCTATTGTTGTTCCATGATTAAAACAGAACAAGCCGTTACCATTTGGTGAAACGATCCACTTCTGGTTATAATCATCAATTACTATTTGCGTAACCGCATTGTCGGAAGTTGGAAAGGGCACATTAAAATTTTTCCAGGTGTTATCAGGTTTTAAAACAGCGAGGTTTTGCGCGGCGCCGTAATTTGCTACCCATAAATTTCTATCTTTATCAATAGCAAGTCCTGACACACGGTAACGGTCAGGATCTGTAAGTGAAGGTTGAACAGGCGCATTTTTGTTAAATACTTTCAATGTATGATCTGCTTTTAATTGAAGCAACCCACCGCCAAATGAACCGGCCCAAATTGTATTATCAGCAGGATCAATAGCAACCGTAACAAAATCATACAGACTATCGAAAACCGGATACGTTGTTGCATTATAATTGATCCATTCATTATCCTTGAATTGAAAGAGTCCATTCGTGCTGTAAGTGTTATCCCAGTTTGCAGTAACCGCCCCTGATGCAACCCATAACGAACCGTTCTGAACAATCATTTCACCGCTGGCAACAGACAGCGGTGAGTTAGGCTGGTAGCGGGTTATATTATTACCCGATATTTTTACCAGTCCTGTTGCCATATCGGCGATCCAGTTATCTTCGCCTACACTAATTGCCTCTTGCGGATCAACGATCTTACCTGGCTCCAACAACACTTTGTTTACCGATCCATCGGCATTTAAAATAACAATCCTGCTGTCGGAACCGGATTGTTGCTGGGTAAGCACCAGTTTTCCTGAAGAAGAAGATGCATGAACAATAGTGTAATCGCTTCGGAAAAATAACGTCCATGCGTTACCGTTTAACGCGAATAAGGAATCGTTTTTTTGAACGATAATTTTATCCTGCAACTGAAGCACCTGCTGGCAGGCACCGGTTGGCAGACCATTAAAACCACTCAACTTTTTCCAGTTTCTATAATCAGCCGGATTTATGTTATCTAATATAGTAGTTTTTAATCCTTCTTCAGTGGCGGCATACAATGAACCGGCATTGAATGCAGTACTGTTAACTTTAACCAGGTTACCCGAATCACCGATCAGGTAAGTGTCTTTTATTTCATATTTGTTTTCATCCACTACCACTATTCCGAAGCCGGTAGATAGATAAGCTTTATCTTGATTACAAAAAATGCTGTATATTCTTTTATCTCCGGGGATATCCTTTAACTGAAGCGCATTGATATTATAGACTTTGTTTTTGAAAACCACATCAATATTACTGTTCAGGTAGCCCACTATTAATTTACCCGACTGCTCATCTGACCCTATGCTACTGATACCTACTTCGTGTAGCCCGTTCATTTTGCTTAACCTTTCAATATTATTTTCACGTAAGTCTACAGAAAACAAAGCGTATGGAGTAGCACAAAAAATTTTCTCTGCTGTTGCCACTACCATAGCAGCTTTTTGATAGGGCAGATGCTCTCTCCAGTCGCCTATCGGTACCTGAGCAAAAACACCATTCACTATACAACACAGAATAAGCCATGCGTACCCTTTTAAATACATATTTTTAAAAGTTTACTGGAATGAGAATTGATAACAATAACTTCACCGACACAAACAAAATTAAGTTTCTTTGCCACGCTTTAAACAAAAGCACTATTTATTAAATGTAAATCTGTAAACAGCATGTGGGAAAGCACCGGCAGGTTTGTTTTAAAGTATAGAATAGTTTTATTACTGCTTCTAACCGCGTCTACCGCTTTTATGACCTGGCATGCCAGCAAAGTGGAATTAAGCAACGAGTTTTCCAGGGCCATTCCTCTCGACAATATTAAATACATACAGTACCAGTCGTTTAAAAAGAAATTCGGCGAAGACGGAAACCTCATGGTGATTGGATTACAAACAGATCATCTTTTTACAGATACCCTGTTCAACGATTACAAAAGCTTGAATGAAACATTTAAACGGATAGATGGCATTGAAGATGTATTGAGTGTAACGGCGGCTATCAATCTTATAAAAAACGATAGTTCAGAAAAGTTAGTTCCAAAACCAATCTTTCCTGAAGGACATTTAGATCAGAAAACAATTAACAGTTGTTCGGAGACATTTAAAAAGCTCCCTTTCTATTACGGCCTTCTGTACAATCCTGAAACACAGAGTTATCTTACTGCGTTACGTTTTAATAAAGACGTAATGAATTCTACCAAACGTAACACCGTTGTAAATAATGTTGTTAATGCCGGAGAAGCGTTTAGTGTTAAACACAATATCAGCCTGCATTACAGCGGACTGCCACTGATCAGGACAAACATAGCCATCAAGATCGCTAATGAGATGAAATGGTTTTTGCTGGGTTCGTTGTTGCTTTCAGCAGTGATCCTGTTACTGTTTTTCCGCAGCTTCAGTACCATGATATTATCGCTTGCTGTTGTGATAACCGGAGTGATATGGAGTTTTGGCACACTGCATTTGTTTGGTTATAAAATCACTTTATTAACGGCTTTGATACCACCGCTTATTGTAGTTATCGGAATACCGAACTGCATTTATTTTCTTAACAAGTATCACTTATCGTATAATGAAACGCAGAACAAAAACCAGGCTTTGATTGAAATGGTTGGCAAAATGGGCATCGTTACACTGTTTTGTAACATTGCCGCAGCTATAGGATTTGCTGTGTTCGCGCTTACCAAAAGTGTTATCCTGCAGGAATTCGGAAGGGTGGCAGGCATTAACATTATGGTGATCTTTTTCATTTCCTTTATACTGATTCCTTCCGTACTAAGCTATCTTCCGTCTCCAAAGGAACGCCATACCCGTTATCTTGATAATAAATGGCTGCTAAAGGTTTTGGATAAACTGGAGATATGGTCATTGAACCACCGTAAACTTATTTACCTGTCAACACTCGTAATGCTCGTTTTTGCCGTTACAGGAATCTTCAGGCTTCGTTCAGAAGGATTTATTGTTGACGACTTACCCAAAACAGATAAGATTTACACCGATATGAAATTCTTCGAACATCATTTTAAAGGAGTGATGCCATTGGAGATTTTAGTAGATACCAAGCGAAGGAACGGACTCCGCATCAATACATTGCAAACTTTCGAGCGTATTGATTCTCTCTCAAAATTTATTGCCGCACAACCCGAAATGTCGAGGCCACTTTCAATAGTGGAAGGGATGAAATTTGCCAGGCAGGCTTACTTCGATGGAGACAGCAGTAACTACGGCTTGCCTAACAGTTCAGACCTGGTATTTCTTGCCGGATATCTTAATACAAAAAGCGATAGCACTAAATCGGGCAATAACAGCTTCCTGAAGCTGGTCAGTTCTTTTATGGATACCAGTAAGCAGTATGCGAGGATCAGCATTAACATGGCAGATGTTGGAAGTAAGCGGCTGCCCGAAATTCTTGATACGCTGCAAAAAAAAGCCGGTCAGTATTTTGACAGTTCCAAATACACCATTCAGTTTACCGGTACAAGCGTTACGTTTCTTGAGGGAAGCGCATTTATTATTCACGGTTTAAAAGAAAGCATTCTCTGGGCATTCCTGCTGATAGCTTTGTGTATGCTTTACTTATTCAGGTCTTTCAGGATACTGATATGCTCGCTGATACCAAATGTAATACCGCTGGTGATAACAGCCGGGGTTATGGGCTGGGCGGGAGTACGGCTTAAACCTTCTACTGTACTGGTTTTTAGTGTTGCACTGGGAATTGCCATAGACATCACCATCCGCTTTCTAGTTAATTACAAGCAGGTTCGAAAGAATAATGAAAAAGATGTTAAACAGGTTGTTATAGACACCATTCATACTACCGGCATCAGCATTGTTTATACTTCACTCGTTTTAATTGCCGGCTTCATCATTTTTGTATTCAGCGGTTTTGGCGGAACGCAATCTCTCGGATGGCTTACTTCGTTAACGCTGGTTGTTGCTACTATCACTAATCTAACCTTACTACCAGCTTTGCTTATTTCGCTGAATAATAAGGCTTAAACCGATGTTATATATCTCAGGCGTTCGACGAGTTATTTAAACACAGAGTGCACAGAGGGTTTCTTCTGTGTTTCCTCTGTGCCCTCTGTGGTTAAAAAAAACCTACAATCCAATGCATAACTTAATTCAATACTTCTTCTAACTTCTTCACCAGATCAAAGCCTCTTAAATTTTCTGCAATTACCTTACCCTGGGGATCAATTAATACATTGAATGGAATTCCTTCAAACTGATATACCGATACTGCTTTGCTGTTCCAGTATTTCAGGTCACTTATTTGCGACCATGCCAGTTGATCATCCTGAATAGCTTTCTTCCAGCCTTCTTTTTCCTTATCCAGTGAAACGCCCAATATCGTAAAATTTTTGTCCTTAAACATATTAAAAGCTTTTACCACATTAGGGTTTTCCTGGCGGCATGGCCCGCACCAACTTGCCCAGAAGTCTACCAATAGATATTTACCCCGGAACGACGAAATGGAAAGTATTTTCCCATCTGGGGTTGGCAATGCAAGTTCGGGCGCAGGTTTTCCGATCCAGCCTCCTTCCTGCTTTTTCTTATCCTGCGCGGCAACCTGTGCTTTTTGCTGCTCGTAAGTCACCTTGAGATTTCTCAACACCTGATGTTCAGGGAACTTTGCAACCATTCCCGTAAGTGATTTTTCAAAATCCTCCTGTAAAAAAGATCTGGATGACCAGCCCAGGGCAAACAAACCTAAAGCAGGATGTTCTGTACGATCGATGAAATCCTGCAAATAAGCGTTAAGATTTTTAAGAGAGCTGTTTTTTTTCTCTGTAGCAATAATTATCATACTGTCTGAAGCAGACAATTGTTTCAAACTATCCACCTGCGTAAAAGCCTGATTAACCACAAATGTTTTTTCACTATACTGCCTGATGAAGTCTTTGAGCTGATTGCTGGCAGGCGAACCGCTGATCGAATAATAATTATCAGCTTTGCTTAGGTCAATATCAACACCGATATTCTTTACATCATTAATCAGTAAAAATAACGGCCCATTTTCAACAATTACCTGATAAATAGATTCTTCCTTACCATTTCCTTTCAACACCAGCTTACCATCTTTACCATTTAATGTAAAGGAGTCCAGAATAACGGGCGCCATTTCGCCGCCGTAAGGAATTTCTTCCAGCATTATTTTAGCGCTTTTTACCGGATCACCAAAAATCACCCTGCCCATGCTATCGCGGGGCATCATCTTATCCAGATTTTTATAATTTATCGTAATATTAAACCCATCAGTAGCTTTTCGTCCGCAGTACACAAAACACAGCACGGCTATCAGTATGCCGCAAGAGTATAACAAATTTCTTTTCATAGTTTTCATGGTATATATTTTATTGGCCACGTGAATCACTGGCCCAGTTTTCGGGTTAATAATTGTGTAGCAATTTTCGGGTCGGCTTTACCCTTTGAAACTTTTTTTACCTCTCCCATAAACAATCCGATTAACCCTTTTTTTCCTTTTTTATATTCATCCACTTTTTCGGGCATCTTCATCAGCACCTCGTCTATCCATGACTCTATAGCCCCTTCATCTGAATCTTGCAAAAGATTTAAACCGGTAGCAACCTGTAAAGGAGTTACAGTACCATCTTTAACCAGCACAGGAAAAATTCTGGAAGAAGCCACCGAAAAATTTATTTTTCCGGTTTGAACCAGTTCTATCAAAGCCGCTAAAACAGGCGGCAACACCGGTAATGCGGATATGGAAATGTTATGTTCGTTAAGGTAAGATTTTACTGGCCCCAGTAACCAGTTTGCCGCTGCCTTTGCAGGGATGGATTGCTGTAGCAACGCTTCAAAAAAATGATTGGTTTCTTTATCATCGCAGATAAGCCTTGCGTCATATTCAGATAAATGCAACTCGTGCATGTATCGCATCACTATTTGCTCAGGTAGTTCAGGTAATGTTTTTTTAATGTCACGTATCATTTCTTCCGTAACAATAAATGGCCGCAGATCGGGATCGGGAAAATACCGGTAATCATTGGCATCTTCTTTAGACCGCAATGCAAAAGTTGAATCGTCTGTTGCGTCGAAACTGCGTGTTTGCTGTGTAACAGTTCCGCCATTTTCAACCAGTTCAATCATCCTTTTAATTTCAAATTCTATCGCTTTCTTCACGTTACGTATGGAGTTCAGGTTTTTCACTTCCACTTTGGTACCAAGCGTTTTCACTCCTTTCAGCCGGATAGAAATATTGGCATCGCAACGCATACTTCCCTCTTCCATATTACCATCGCAAACATCGAGGTAGCGGACCAGTTTTCGTAATTCAGTAACATACGCATAAGCTTCCTCGGCGCTGTGCATATCCGGTTCGCTTACAATTTCAATTAACGGAACTCCGGCACGATTGTAATCAATGGCTGTATAGTTTTCATCCACTTCATGTAAACTTTTGCCGGCGTCTTCTTCGAGATGAATCCTATTAAGGCGTACCTGACGTGCTCCTTCGGAAACGCGTATCCTAACAAAGCCATTTTTACAAATTGGCGTGGTATGCTGGGTGATCTGGTAACCTTTTGGCAGGTCGGGATAAAAATAATTCTTTCGGGCGAAATAATTTGTCTCTTCAATGTCACATCCACAGGCTATGCCCATTCTGATGGCAAATTCCACCGCCTTTTTGTTTAGTTTAGGAAGTGTTCCGGGATATCCTAATGTTATGGGACTAATATTCACATTAGCACCGGCGCCAAAAGCTGCGCTGTCTCCTGAAAATAATTTGCTTTTTGTAAGAAGCTGGGCGTGTACTTCGAGGCCTATTACCGCTTCATATTTATCGTAGTCAATACCAGCCATCATGAATATTTAGTGAATATTTGCAGAACGCTTTATAAAACTTTGTGCTACCTGCCAGCTGAAGTTTCATGAGCTTACGGCAAAAATAGTTTTTTCGGTCGTTATTTAGACAGCTTCCTTTATATGAGGCCAATTTCAGGGAGGTACGGGCATAAAAAAAACTACCGTAGTAGCTAACTTTGTAAGTGTTTTTTTAACCACGGAGGAAATACCAGAGATAAGGAAGAGGATACACAGGCGTACTCTGTGTATCCCCTTCCTTATCTCTGGTATTTCCTCCGTGGTTAAAAAACTATTCGGACGCTAACAGAAAATACGTCTGTTTATGCTTCACACGACACTATTTTTAAAGGTTGGCGGTCTTCAGTTTTTTAGGGATTTTTATATCCAGTTCCTGTGATTTGCCGTCGCGATTCAACTTTACTTTCATTAAATTCTTGTCTTTTGCTTCTCTTGCTGCATTTGCCAGTTCTGTAGCGCTGTTAACAGTTTTGCCATCAAATTCAGTAATAACATCTCCTTCTTTAACACCTGCCTTTTCAGCAGTGGAGGCATCATCCACATCCAGCACTTTTACACCTTTGCCGTCTTCAGTGTCCTGGGCCTTGATTCCAAGTCTTGGATTGCCTGCGCGCGCCATGCCCCATCCTTCAGCGCCGGGACCACTGTAGTCAAAATTAAAACTCTTAAAAAGATCATTATTACCGTTGTATAAAGTAGTGGCGTCGTTTCTTTTACCTAATACCAC
>CAXTDO010000034.1:0-3436 GCA_964242315.1 uncultured Flavihumibacter sp. | reverse complement strand
CCACCTTGGCCTTCTGTTCTTTCTTATCTCTTTTGTAAGATACCACCGCTTTATCTTCAGGCTTAAATTTACCTATTGCTTTAGTGAGATCTTCAGGGCTGTTTACCACCGTTTCATCCACTTTTGTGATGATGTCATTTTCTTTTAAACCGGCTTTTTCAGCAGCGCTGCCTTTTGTAACACTGTTTACCTTCACGCCGTTATCAGCTTTTTCAGTGATTACTCCCAATAAGGCTTTGTTCATATCTAAAGTGCTTATTCTCCTATCATCATATCTAACACTATCCAGCAAACGAAGAACATCATCCCTGCTGGTTCCACCCCTAAAAGGTGACCTGGGCGTTGCTAAAGTTATTCTGGGCGTCGTTCTTCTTTTACTGATAATAACATTATCATCATTGAATTCCGCTAATGGTTTTCCGTTCACCTTCACTTCACCGTCTTTAATTTCAACGGTAACCTTGGTATCCTTATCACCTTTTTTCCTGATAATGATCTCTTCATCATCGTTCGTTTTAATTTTATCATCCTGCTGGGCAATGGCTCCGGTACTCAGGAAGCCTGTAACTGCGATAATACCAATAGCCTTAAAAAAATGCTTCATCATAACAAATTAATTTAAATTATAAATAACTACGTTGAATTTCGTAGTTCAAATATAGGAAGTTTTATCAAATACGAAAAATTTCGGATAATCTAATCTTTTCAGTGTTTTTTTAACCGCGGAGAGCGCAGAGGAGGAAACGCAGAGGGCACAGAGAGAACCCTCCGCGCCCTCTGCGTTTCCTCCTCTGCGCTCTCCGCGGTTAAAAAAACACTAATGTGCAGTGCAAGCTCGCCAGTTATCCTAACCCGATGTTTGAAATGATCATTTTAACGTAGGTTTGCGCATACGGTCTGGTAATGACGCATAAGTAGCACATACCATCATTACCAACAATTGACTGATTGTTTACCTATCGGTGAGTGGCCTATGAAAAAAGATAAATATTTCTATAACACCAATACACTCCGTTTTGAAAAACTGGAGACACCGTTACGTGTAAAACTGCTGCGTGTACTGAGTTTCATGGCTACTACCATAGTTACCTCATTGATATTGGTTGCTCTGGCCTTTCGTTATGTAGATTCCCCAAAAGAAAAGTTACTCAGGCAGCAATACGATGCTGCACACGAAAAGCTGGATATCCTGAACGGACATGTTGAAAAATTGGAGCGGCATATGACAGCACTGGAGAAAAGGGATAATGATGTGTATCGGGCTATTTTTGAAGCCAATCCGATTCCGGACAGTGCACGTGCAAAAGCCATGGAAAATCAAAAAGAAATTTTACTGGTGCAGCGGATGGGAGAAAATGACCTGGCTAATTCAATCGCCTCTTCAATAAATAACCTTGCTCAGAGAATGGCCTTCCAGGATAAGTCTTTTACAGAGCTACTGGGCTTCATAAAAAACAAGGAAGTACTGCTGGCAAGCACCCCGGCTATTCAGCCTGTATCTAACAAAGACCTTAACAGAATTGCCTCAGGCTTCGGATACAGAATTGACCCCGTTTACAAAACGGTTAAAATGCACGCCGGGCTCGACTTTGCGGCACCACAAGGCACTCCTATATATGCCACCGCCAACGGAAGAATTACTACCGCAGGAAATAGTGGGGATGGTTACGGCAACCATGTAATCATCGACCATGGATATGGCTATGAAACTTTATATGGCCATATGTATAAAGTAAAAGTTAGAAACGGACAGCATGTAAAGCGAGGTGAGATCATCGGTTATGTAGGAAGCACCGGTAAATCAACCGGGCCTCATTGCCATTATGAAGTTCATAAAAACGACCGTCCTCTTGATCCTGTGTATTTCTTCTATAATGATCTTACGCCTGAACAGTTTGACCGTTTGTTAAAAATGGCTGCAGCAAGTAACCAGAGTTTGGATTAATCAGATTATGGGTATCTTGTAAACAGCCGTTGATCACTATCTCATTAAAACTTCAATTTAAAATTTTTGTTTTGGAATCGTTTCATCAGATAACATTTGATTTTAGCGGAGAAGCTTACGAAAAAGATTCAACAGAAAACATTGCTGCTATTGAAAACAAGCCGGCGAAAAGAGGCCGTAAGCCAAAAGATCCTTCCACAATTTTTAAGAAAGTGCCGGAAAAAAGAGGGCGTAAGTCTTTGAAAGATATCGAAGCAGAAGCCGACCTTATAGAAATCCCCGGTGATGAGATACTTTACCAAAAACAGTATTACCCGATGCGTGAGGTTGCAAAAATGTTTAGAATTAACCATTCGCTCCTGCGCTTCTGGGAGAATGAATTTGATATTTTAAAACCAAAGAAAAATAAAAAGGGCGACCGTCATTTCCGTCCTGAGGATATAAAAAATCTTCAGCTTATACATCACCTGGTACGGCAGAAAAAATATACTATGGAAGGCGCCAAAGAGTATATCAAAAATAATCCGGATAAAGCTGATATTAAGTTTGAGATGGTACAGTCATTACAAAAGATCAGGATGTTTTTGCTGGAGCTGAAGGCGGGGTTATAATTTTTAGTAACATTGGTCGTTTAAGTGTTCATCTTATTGAAATACATAAAATGCTTAAATCGTGCTGCATTGCCCGATACAAATGCAGATAATTAACATTTGTAATCAATTTTTTGTTGGATATGCAGGGTATACTCTTAACAAAGACTAATTTGTTAAAATTAATCGTATAAAATGTATTAGTATGATGAACACTTCCGTTCCTGCTATACAAATCAGAGCAAAGCAACATGTCATATCAACATATTCTATTAATAGATGATGATGTAGATGATCAGGAGATATTTTTAACAGCCTTACAATATGTTCCTGGTTCGCCTATTTGTTCTGCTTTTACGGATGCAAGAGAAGCTTTGAATCAATTGAAAGCCGGGGTTGTTGAACCTGACGTAATATTTCTTGATATTAATATGCCTATAACGAACGGCTTACAATTCTTAAAAGAGATCAAGCTTTCCGACAACCTAAAAGAGATACCGGTTATTATGTTTACTACCTCTGCAGATATGGAAACAATAAAGGAGACCGAAGTTTTGGGCGCCAAATATTTTATTACAAAGCCTTGTGATTTCGATGATTTGAAAAAAATTCTAAAATTAGTTTTACAGGGATCCTGGGAATGCGATACATTTTTGTTTCGCGCTTGTAAAATTAATATTTAAATATCTTAAGTGAATACTTCAACCTTAATGCATAACTCCCTGTTCATGGATCGTGGTGGAGAAACAGGCGAATTAGCCCGTTGCAAAGACTGGTCTTTAAATCCTCTGGGTTTACCACACACCTGGCCGCAAAGCCTGAAAACCGCTTTTAATATTATTTTAAATTCACGCTTTCCGATGTTTCTATGGTGGGGACCGGAAATGATTATGTTATATAA
>CAXTDO010000033.1:0-17116 GCA_964242315.1 uncultured Flavihumibacter sp. | reverse complement strand
GGCTGTCCCAGAGGCAAATGTTCAGTGGGATCCCAAGTCAGAGGAGATCAAGCTTGTAGATGGTATTGATATTGCCGTTGCAGTAGCCACAGACGCTGGGCTTATCACCCCAATAGTGCCTCAGGCTAACACCAAGAGCCTCTCTCAGATCTCAGCTGAGGTGAAGGAGCTGGCAGGCCGAGCGCGAGCCAATAAGCTCAAGCCTCACGAGTTTCAAGGAGGCTCCTTCAGTATTTCCAACCTTGGCATGTATGGAGTGGACAGATTCAGCGCCATCATCAACCCACCCCAGGCCTGCATTATGGCGGTTGGGGGCTCTGTGAAGCACGTTGTGATGCAAAATGGCAAGCCGGCAAAATGGGCTTACGATCATGGAGTAGTAATGGAAGGAATGGAGGCTGTCTGGAACAGCACTGCCGACGTTGCCTATTTTAATTACATTCAAAAGTACCTTGATTTTTACGTTTCGGAAGATGGCAGCATACTTACTTATAAACAGGATGACTTTAACATCGACAATGTAAAGAATGGCCGGTCATTATTACTGCTGTATAAAGTAACGGGAAAAGCGAAATACCTGAAAGCGGCTATGAACCTCCGAGCACAACTAAGAGTGCAGCCAAGAACATCTGACGGCGGTTTCTGGCATAAAAAAATATATCCATACCAGATGTGGCTCGATGGCCTTTACATGGGAGAGCCGTTTTATGCCGAGTATGCGCACCTCATGCATGAAGACACAACCTTTAATGATATTGCCCGTCAATTTATATTGATGGAGCTTCACGCAAGGGATGCCAAAACAGGGTTACTGTATCATGGGTGGGACGAATCCAAACAACAAAAATGGGCTAACAAGCAAACCGGTGTTTCTCTCAATTTCTGGGACAGGGCAATGGGTTGGTATGCCATGGCACTGGTAGATGTGCTGGATTATTTTCCAACAGATCATCCCAAAAGAAAAGATTTGATATCCATACTGGAAAGAACAGCAACAGCCATCAAAAAGTACCAGGATGCATCATCAGGATTATGGTACCAGGTGATGGATAAAGCCACGGAGAAAGGGAATTATAAAGAAGCATCAGGCTCTTGCATGTTTGTGTATGCGATTGCCAAAGGCATACGAAAGGGCTATCTTTCATCCTCTTACTTCCCGGTTGCGCAAAAAGGCTATGCAGGCATCCTGAAAGAATTCATAGAAAAGGATGCTGCCGGTTATGCCAATCTGAAAGGAACGGTGAGCGTAGCCGGTTTAGGCGGCACTCCTTACCGCGATGGAAGTTATGCTTACTACTTAAGCGAAAAAGTAGTTACCAATGATCCCAAAGGTGTGGGCGCCTTCCTGCTGGCAGGTAGCGAAATGGAACTGGCTGCTATGCCAAAAACAGGTAAAGGAAAAACCGTAACGCTTGATTATTTTTTCAATAACGAAACGCTGAAAGCTGGTACCGGTTTTACAGAACCTTTTCACTATAAATGGGAAGAAAAAGACAACAACGGGTTCACCTTTTTCGCGAATGCTTTTACCAATACCGGAGCTACGGTCAATCATCTTTCAATGGCTCCTGACCGGAATAATCTAAAGTCAACTGATATTTACATCATCGTTGATCCGGATACTAAAAAAGAAACGGAAAATCCAAACTTTATCATGCCTGATCAGATAAAGGCAATTACTGATTGGGTGAAAGCCGGTGGTGTGCTGTTATTGATGGGTAATGATTCCGGGAATGCCGAGTTTGAGCATTTCAACCGGCTTGCTGAAAATTTTGGCATTCATTTTAATGAAGACAGTAAAAATCGCGTCACCGGCTCTCAGTTTGAAATGGGTAGCATTATGATACCGCCAGGCAATCCTGTTATCAAAACTGCCATGCAGATTTATATTAAAGAGCTTTCTTCTTTATCTTTAAAAAAACCTGCAAAGCCACTCCTGGAAGATAAAGCATATACGGTGATGGCTACTGCTACAATCGGCAAGGGCACCGTCTTCGCCGTAGGCGACCCGTGGCTATACAATGAGTATACCGATGGAAGAAAGATTCCGATGAAGTATCAAAATTACGCCGCAGCCCAGGACCTGGCGAAATGGCTGATCAGTCACACTGTTAAAAGATAAAATTCATAAAGCTGAAAGCCGAAAGCTGATAGCAAAACCTAATATATGCTTACCCGTTATACATTAAAAAACATAGATGCAAATGCCGGTATCCTGCTTCCACCTGAAAATGTTTTTGACCTTCCCGAAAAAGTGTTGCAGTTTGGAACCGGTGTATTGCTGCGTGGACTGCCGGATTATTTTATTGATAAAGCAAACAGGAACGGTATCTTTAACGGCAGGATAGTAGTAGTAAAGTCTACCAACGGCGGCGATGCATCGTTCTTTGACAAACAGGATGGATTATTTACTATCTGTGTACGTGGCGTTGAAGGTGGAAATAAGGTGGAAGAAAATATCATCAATTCATCTATCAGCCGGGTGATCTCTGCAAAAACAGCATGGGATAAAGTGTTGCAGTGTGCGGCGAATGCCGACATGAAACTGATCATTTCCAACACTACCGAAGTGGGAATAACATTTGTAAAAGATGATATCCACGATTCACCACCGGTATCTTTTCCGGGTAAGCTACTTTCTTTTTTGTATGAAAGATACAGGCTCTTCAACGGTTCTGACGAAAGCGGAATGGTGATCATTCCCACTGAACTTATCACTGAAAATGGCAGTAAGCTGAAAGCCATAGTGCAGGAACTTGCTCATCTAAACAAACTGGAAGCATCGTTTATAGACTGGCTGGATAACAGTAATAACTTTTGTAATTCACTGGTAGACAGGATTGTGCCTGGCTCTCCGGGGGCTTCTCAAAGATCTGCCATAGAGAACCAGCTACATTATACAGACGACCTGCTGATCATAGCAGAGTCGTACAGATTATGGGCTATTGAATCGTCAGAAGAAAAAGTAACAAACATATTGTCATTTAGTAAAGTGGATGAAGGAGTGGCAATAGCACCCGATATCACTAAGTTCAGAGAGTTGAAATTAAGATTGCTCAACGGAACACATACCTTGTCCTGTGCATTGGCGTTGCTCGCCGGTTATACCACGGTGAAGGAAGCAATGGAAAGTCCCGAAATAAGCGGCTTTATGAAGAACCTGATGCTGCACGACATCAGTCCGGCGATTATTGACAGTAATATAACCGAGCAGGACGCCAGGCAGTTTGCTGCACAGGTGCTGGACCGTTTCCGGAATCCTTCCATAGATCATAAATGGCTGAGCATATCCATGCAATACTCTTCTAAGATGAAAATGCGTAATTTGCCGGTGCTAACGAATTATTACGAAAGATTTCAATCAGTTCCGGAGTATATGGCACTTGGCTTTGCTGCTTATATATTATTAATGAAAGTAAGCGAAACCGGTACCGGCTACGACGGTGAGATCAATGGCATGACGTATACCATTCAGGATGACAAAGCATCATGGTTCAGCAAAAAATGGAAAGCGCTGCCCGCAGAACAACTGGTGAAAGAAGTGTTGCAGGAAGAATCATTATGGGGAACCGATCTAACGGAGATAAGTGGATTTTTGCAGGCTGTTACCATCAGGCTTCAGATGCTGATGGCTGATGGCGCGAAGCAAACAATTACAAATATGCTTACAGATAAAACAGTTGATTAGCTATGAAACAGAATGTACTGAAAGTGCACCCTGCAGATAACGTGATAGTGGCACTAACCAATCTGCAGAAAGATGCCGTCATCAATTTTGAGGGCGCTGATTATACGTTACAGGATAACATTACAGCCAAACATAAATTTGTAACCACCGACCTTAAAGCAGGCGACCCGGTTTACATGTACGGAGTACTGGTGGGGAAAGCGCAGTACGGTATCCCTAAAGGCGGGTTGATATCTACTGCCAATGTAAAACATGCTTCCAATGATTTTAATGTAGGGGAAAGAAAAACAAGCTGGCATGTTCCCGATGTGCAGAATTTTAAGGACCGTACTTTTATGGGATACCATCGCAGTGACGGCAGTGTTGGAACTGCCAATTACTGGCTGGTGATTCCATTGGTATTTTGCGAGAACAGGAACCTGGAAGTGTTGCAGGAAGCCCTGGTAAAAGATCTGGGTTACGGTCGTAATAAGTCGTATCAGTCGCAGGCCCGGCAGTTGATTGAACTATACAAAACCGGAAGAACGGCCGAAGAAATCCTCACCGCCGACCTTCAGGATGTGGTGTCGATGGAACAAACCGAACAATTGTTTCCAAATGTTGACGGCATCAAATTCCTTACTCATGACGGCGGGTGTGGTGGAACAAGGCAGGACTCCCAGGCTTTATGCGGCCTGCTGGCTGGTTATATCACTCATCCGAATGTAGCCGGCGCTACAGTGCTGAGCCTGGGATGCCAGAATGCGCAGTATGCCCAGTTGCAGGAAGAAATTAATAAACGCAGTCCTTCTTTCGACAAGCCCTTATATTTTTTAGAACAGCAAAAGATCGGTAAGGAATCCTTGTTGTTATCTGAAGCCATCAGGCAAACATTTGCGGGATTGATCCAGGCAAATAAAAATCACCGTCAGCCTGCTCCGCTGAGCAAACTTTGTATTGGGTTGGAATGTGGCGGCTCAGATGGTTTCTCCGGCATTTCTGCAAACCCGGCAATAGGCTACACGTCAGACTTATTGGTTGCGTTAAGCGGTTCGGTAATACTTTCCGAATTTCCGGAGCTTTGCGGTGTTGAACAGGAACTCAGTGATCGCTGTGAAGAAGTGGCTACGGCGGAGCGGTTCAGTCACCTGATGAGAACGTATAATGCAAGGGCTCATGCTGTAGGTTCCGGTTTTGATATGAATCCGTCTCCCGGAAATATTAAGGACGGGCTGATAACCGACGCCATTAAATCGGCAGGCGCGGCTAAAAAAGGAGGCACATCACCTGTGGTAGAAGTGCTCGATTATCCTGAGAAAGTTACCAAGCCCGGTTTAAATTTATTATGTACTCCGGGTAATGACGTAGAGTCTACTACCGCAGAAGTGGCTTCCGGCGCAAACGTAGTGTTGTTTACGACGGGGCTTGGTACACCTACCGGCAACCCTGTTGCACCTGTTGTAAAAATTTCAAGTAACACTACCATGTTCAACAGAATGCGTGATATAATTGATATCAACACAGGTACTATCATTGAAGGAGAAGAAACCATTCAGCAGGCAGGTGAAAGAATTTTGGATTATGTGATACAGGTAGCAAGTGGCGATATCAAAGTGTCAGCAGTGCGCCACGGCCAGGATGATTTTATTCCGTGGAAGAGGGGGGTATCGTTATAAAATTCAGGAACGACCTGTGAGGTCTTTAGAGACCTCACAGGTCGTTCCTGAATTTTATTTTTAAATATTGGGAAACCTTAACAACTCACCAGCATCATGAAAAGTTTCTTAGACGAGCATTTCTTACTGCAAACAAAAACATCGAAGGCGTTATATCATGAGTATGCGAAGGAAATGCCTTTGATAGATTACCATTGCCATTTATCACCCCAACAAATAGCCGAAGATATAAACTTTGAAAATCTTACGCAGGCATGGCTGTATGGAGATCATTACAAATGGCGCGCCATGCGCACCAACGGAATACACGAATCTTATTGCACCGGTGATAAACCCGATTATGAAAAGTTTGAACAATGGGCGGCCACGGTTCCTTATACCCTGCGCAATCCTTTATACCATTGGACACACCTTGAGCTGCAACGCTATTTTAACGTCAGCACTGTATTAAGTCCGGATACTGCCAGAACGATTTACGATGAATGCACCACCCAGTTGCAGACACCGGCATATTCCATTCGCAACCTGTTGCGCAAGATGAGCGTTAAACTTGTCTGTACCACCGACGACCCGGTAGATTCGTTACAATACCATCAGCAAATAAAAAAAGACGGTTTTGAAATTCCCATCCTGCCAGCTTTTAGACCTGATTTGGCAATGAACGTGGATAGCGCGCCTTCTTTTAATAATTATCTTGCTAAGCTGGAAGCCGCATCAAACAAAAGCATATCAACCTTACCTGAGTTTTTATCTGCATTAAAAAGCAGGCACGACTTTTTTGCGGAGATAGGCTGCACCGTTTCAGACCATGGTCTGGAACAATTATATGCTGAAGAATATACAGAAGCATCACTTAATGCAAGTTTTTCTAAAATAAGATCGGGTTCAGAGCTAACAATGGAAGAAAGGCTTTCATTCAAATCTTTTATGCTGGTGCAATTCGGCGAATGGGATTGGGAAAAGGGATGGGTGCAGCAATACCACATCGGCGCCTTGCGTAATAATAATTCAAGAATGAAACAGTTGCTTGGCCCTGATACCGGTTGGGATTCTATTGGAGATTTTTCGCAGGCACGTGCACTGTCAAAATTCTTTGACAGGCTTGATAGCCAGGATAAGCTGGCAAAAACAATCATCTACAATCTCAACCCATCAGACAATGAATTGATCGCCACCATGACCGGTAATTTTAATGATGGCTCCGTAGCGGCAAAAGTCCAGTTCGGTTCAGCCTGGTGGTTTCTTGATCAAAAAGACGGAATGGTAAAACAAATCAATGCACTGTCCAATATGGGATTGTTGAGTCGGTTTGTGGGCATGCTTACCGATTCCAGAAGTTTTTTATCTTTCCCCCGGCACGAGTATTTCCGCCGAATCCTGTGCGAACTCTTCGGTCAGGAAATAGAAAACGGCGAACTGCCCAACGACCTTGCATGGACAGGTAAAGTGATACAGGATATTTGCTTTAACAATGCAAAGAATTATTTTGGTTTTAAAAATCTATAAGGTTGTAGAGAAAACCTATAAGCTTTTTAAAACCAGCGAAGCGGGCGAGCTTCGCTAGGTTTAAAGGGCAGGATCTCACGGGCCTGTCAGCAACCAAGCTGTTAAAAGAGAACGTAATCACACATAAGAGTTCGAATAAAAACCTAGCGAAGCTCGCCCGCTTCGCTGGTTTTTAAAACCTTCTAGGTTTGCGGATAGGTTTCCTATAGGTTTACTTCCCTGATACTTCAAGTTCAACCTTCGATTCATTCCCTGCCACATCAACAGCCTCTACTTCTATCTTGTAAGTTACACCTGCGGCGGCGGTAAAACTGCCGGTTAACGTTGCGCTAACAGAACCGGGATGACCTTCTACGTGAAGTACATCCGCGTTGGAAGATTTGTTAACGACGTGTATCTGCGTCTTTTGAATGTTATCCTGATCGGTGAATGCGGAGGTAACCGTTACTGTTTGTCCTACAGTAAATACCTGGTTGTTTGAAGGAGTGGTAAGGGTGATAACAGGAGCCTGGTCGTTAGAGGTACTGCTTTTTGAACAGGATGTAACAACAGCGGCCATTCCCAAGAGAAAAAAAATTTTTTTCATAACGGTTTGATTTTTTGTTTAAATAGCTTTTAAAATATTTCAGCGTTACCATCGTCTACCTAAACAGGCAAACATCTTGAAAGCCTGATAGTGTATACGGCCCGGGGAATTAAAGGGTTGCTTAAACAAGACTTCACTAACAAACAACAAGCGCTAATTTTACATCCATGGCACGACATGACAACAACAGGCAGGGCAACTCTGCTGACGAACCGCCCAAAGCAAAGCTCAACAGGGAAAGTCTGCGCGAAGCGCTCCTTATATTCACTTATGTAAAACCATATCGCGGTAAGTTTGCTGCAGGACTTCTTTTCATAGCGCTCTCTGCACTTACCACCATGTCTTTCCCTTACCTGCTCAAACAGCTTATCGACAGTGCACATGCAATAACCACGGGAACGGTCAAATTCTCACCGGGAATTATTGCGCTTAGCATGATAGGCGTGTTGTCGGTGCAGATGTTATTTTCTTTCATGCGGATATTTCTTTTTACAACAGTAGGCGAGCATGCACTTGCCGATATGCGCAAAGACATTTATCAGCGTATGATCTCCATGCCCATGGATTTTTTTGCGCAAAGAAGAGTAGGAGAATTATCCAGCAGGATAAGCGCCGATCTTTCGCAGATACAGGATGCGGTAACTTCAACGTTGGCGGAAGTTTTAAGAGGCGTGCTAACGCTGGTAATTGGTATAGGCCTTATTCTTTATATCTCACCAAAACTCACCGGCGTGATGCTGGCAATTGTGCCGGTGATCGTTATCATTGCTGTAATATTTGGAAAACGCATCCGCAAAGTTTCCAGGCAGACACAGGATAAACTGGCCGATTCAAATATCATTGTGCAGGAAACTTTGCAGGGCATCAGCAATGTAAAATCTTTTTCCAATGAGTGGTATGAGATCAACCGGTACGCTTCAAGCCTCCAACAGGTAGTATCAATGGCCATTCGTAATGGTAAATACCGCGGACTCTTCGTTTCCTTCCTGCTCTTTAGTGTGTTTGGTGCAATAGTGCTGGTAGTTTGGTACGGCGCCGGACTAATGCAGGCAGGACAATTATCATTTGGCGATCTTACCGCTTTTGTGGTGTACACAGCATTTGTTGGCGGTAGCATGGCCGGGTTTGCGGATCTGTACAGTCAGCTCCAAAAAACTTTAGGCGCCACGCAAAGGGTCAGAGAGTTATTGCGGTCAGAACCCGAAGCAGTGCATATCATACAGGAGCCATTACAGGAACAGTATAAAATAACCGGCCAGGTTAGCATACATCACGTTGCTTTTGCATATCCTCCACGTCCGGAAATGCAGGTGCTGAAAGACATTAATATTCAGGTGGAACCAGGTCAGCGTATAGCGGTAGTAGGACAAAGTGGTGGTGGTAAAACTACGCTGGCCTCCTTACTGCTACGATTTTACGAGCCTGACGCCGGAAAAATTTTGTTTGATGACAAACCGGCCAGTTTCTTTCCACTATCTCAGTTACGCAAACAAATGGCGCTTGTTCCCCAGGATGTATTGTTATTTGGCGGAACCATTCGTGAAAATATTGCTTACGGTAAACCCGATGCCAGCCAGCAGGAAATAGAAGAAGCCGCGCGTCAGGCCTATGCTCATGAATTCGTCAGCAGCTTTCCTGAAAAATATGAAACGATAGTAGGCGAAAGAGGCATCAAGCTTTCAGGAGGCCAGCGGCAACGAATAGCCATTGCCCGTGCTATTCTTAAAGATCCCGCTATTTTAATTCTTGATGAAGCTACCAGTTCGCTCGATGCTGCCTCCGAATCGCTGGTGCAGGAAGCCCTGGATAACCTCATGAAAAACCGTACCTCCTTCATCATTGCCCACAGGCTCTCCACCATCCGTAACGCCGATAAAATCATTGTGCTTGAACAGGGAAGCGTAAAAGAAACCGGCACCCATCAGCAGTTGCTGGTGCTTGAAGATGGGGTATATAAAAATTTAAACAGGCTGCAGTTGGAAGGGGTAGGAAGTAATGATTAATGATTAATTATTACGCCTCAGCTCTCTCGTGCTTCCATCCTGTTCTCCTAAAATAACGATGTCTGCCATGCCGAGGAACAATCCGTTTTCCACCACACCGGGTATGGCATTGATTTGCTGATGAAGCGTTTCTGGCTGATCGATAGCTTTGAAAGAACAATCGATGATGAAATTTCCATTGTCTGATACGAATGGTGCGTCGCCAGATGAGCGCATCTTTGTAGCGCATTTCAGTGTTTGCAGCTGGCGGTTGGTCATTTCCCAGCCGAACTTTACCACTTCAACGGGTAATGCAAAGGCACCCAACACGGGCACATACTTACTGTGGTCGGCAATAATAATATACAGTTCTGTCGCGGCGGCAACAATTTTTTCTCTCAGCAATGCACCGCCCCCACCTTTGATCAGGTTCAGCGACTCGCTTACTTCATCTGCACCATCAATGGTAATATTTATATGATCGATGTCTGCAAACGAAACAATGTTGATTCCTAAGCCTCGGGCTAACGTTTCCGAGGCCGTGGAAGTTGCTATCGCTTGTATCTCCATGCCTTCAGTAACCATTGTGGCTATCGAGTGAATGGCCCAGTAAGCTGTGGAGCCGGTTCCCAATCCTACCGTCATGCCGTTTTTTATGTATGCTGCGGCTTTTTCTCCGACAGCCTTTTTTGGATTGATTGATTGCCCTTCCATACAGCTTGCTTTTATTGTCAAAGAAAGTAAAGTAAAAGTGTTTTCGGAATTTTAATTTGATATTGTCTTGAACTGTGATTTAGCTGATTAAATGATGGACTATGATTTTTCTATGTCATAGTCCATCATTTAATCAGCTAAATCACAGTTCAAGACATTTCCTCCGTGGTTAAATTCTCTCTAAATACCTTAATTTTAAAAACTAATATTATATCATGAAATATGCGCCGGTTCGGAATTTTATAAATGGCCAGTTTAAAGATGCAGATGCTTCCAGGCATCTGGATGTTATCTCCCCGGTAGACGGGAACTTTTTGTCTACCGTTCCTATGTCTTCTCACAACGATCTCAACGAAGCGGTGGCACATGCTACAAAAGCATTTAAGACCTGGTCGAAAGTACCCATAAAAGAAAGGGTTCAGGTGCTGTTCAGATACCGGCACCTGCTGGAAAAGAACCTGCAGGAATTGGCATCACTCGTGATGGAAGAAAATGGCAAGACGATAAGTGAAGGTATCGCGGAAATAGAAAAATGCATCGAGTTAACCGAATTTGCCTGCTCACTGCCGCAGCTTGTTCAGGGAGAATTGCTGGAAGTCAGCAGAGGAGTGGAATGCCGTACCGAACATGTGCCACTGGGTGTGGTAGCCTCCATCGTTCCCTTTAACTTTCCAAGTATGGTCCCTAACTGGACCATTCCAAACGCAATCACACTTGGCAATTGCATGATCCTGAAACCCTCTGAAAAAGTGCCGCTCAGTGCCGGACGCCTGGCTGAATTACTGAAGGAAGCCGGCCTTCCCGATGGCGTGTTCACTATAGTACACGGCGACCACGAAATGGTGGAAGCCATCTGTGACCATCCCGATATTGAAGCGGTATCTTTTGTAGGTTCCACCAAAGTGGCCAAGATTGTTTACCAGCGCTCCACCTTCAACTATAAACGCTGCCTCGCATTGGGAGGCGCAAAAAATCACCTGATGGTGTTGCCCGATGCTATTCCCGCAATGACGGCACAAAACGTTATTGCTTCTATGGCTGGCTGTGCCGGACAAAGATGCATGGCGGCATCGGCCATGGTAGGAATTGGAAACGTGGATGCTATCATTGATAAGATTTGTGATGAAGCCAGAAAAATTATCCCCGGAGTTAACCTTGGCGCAGTCATCAGCAAAGCATCCAAAGAAAGAATAGAACAATATATCACTGAAGCGGAACACCAGGGCGCCAGTGTTTTAGTTGACGGACGAAATGCAGTGGTAATAGGTAAGGAAGATGGAATGTATGTTGGTCCGACGGTAATAGATCATGTGAGACCAGAGATGGCCATTGCGCAGGAAGAAGTGTTTGGTCCGGTAATCAGCATCATGCGCACCAACACCGTTGATGAGGCGTTGCAAATAGAAAACGCTTCGCCTTACGGAAATGCTGCCTCTGTTTTTACACAAAACGGCGGCATGGCGCGCTATATCATTGAAAGGGCTAGTGCAGGAATGATTGGTGTGAATGTAGGCGTGCCGGTTCCAAGAGAGCCATTTTCATTTGGCGGCTGGAATGAAAGTAAATTCGGTGTCGGTGATATTACCGGCAAAAGTTCCATAGAGTTCTGGACCAAACTGAAGAAATCCACCATCAAGTGGAATCCTGAATCGGGGGTTAATTGGATGAGTTGAAGGGCTGTCAGTTATCAGCAGTCAGCTATCAGGAGGAAAAATCTCAAATCGTTGATGAACACATTAATACATTGATTTAAATAATTACATAAAACTTCTGTCTACGGCTGATAGCTGATAGCTGACGGCTGATAGCCAAACCTACCACATGGAGCACACTACCACCATATCAGAAACAGACGAAATAGTACAGGATAGTTTAGACTACACGCTCTTTTCCTGGAGCAAACAAAAAGGCTTATCACCTATAGCCATTAAGTACGCGAGAGGTGTGTATCTCTATGATTACGATGGCAAACGTTACATCGATTTCTCCTCCGGTCTTATGAACGTAAACATCGGTCATGGCGACCAGCGCGTGACCCAGGCCGTGATGAAGCAAATGCAGGAAGTTACCTACGTGACTCCGGGTTGCGTCACTAAAGTAAGGGGTGAACTGGGGAAAAAACTGGCTTCCATCACACCGCCCGGACTAACCAAAACATTGTTTACCGTTTGCGGCGCCTCCGCCATAGAGAATGCTATTAAGCTGGCCAGGTTATATACAGGGCGGCATAAAATAATCGCACGTTACCGTGCTTTCCATGGCGCTTCCTATGCGGCTATGACGGCAGGGGGCGATCCCAGAAAATTACAATCAGATGCACAGCAGGTGCCAAATATTATTCATGTGGAAGATCCCTTTTGCTACCGTTGTCCCTGGGGAAAAGCCCCCGACTGGTGCAAGCGCGAATGCGTAAGCCATGTGGAAAGGGTTATTGAATTTGAAGGTCCGTCAAACATAGCCGCCATTATTATGGAAGGAGAAAGCGGAACATCGGGATGCATAAAATATCCGCCTGACTATTTACAAAAGGTCAGGGCGATTTGCGATAAATACGGTATTTTGCTGATAGCAGATGAAGTAATGAGTGGTTTTGGCAGAACGGGCCGCTGGTTTGGAGTGGATTACCATGGGGTGATACCTGATATGATTGCTACCGCCAAGGGCATCACTGCAGGATATGTTCCGCTGGGTGCTTTAATAGTGTCCGACGCTATTGCAGCACATTACGACGACAGGCCGCTGATGTTAGGATTGACGTATTCAGCGCATCCGGTTTCCTGTGCAGCAGGATTGGAAGTACTTAATATTTATGAAGAAGACCGACTGGTGGAGAATGCCGCCGCAATGGGAAAATACATAGATAACAGGATGGAAGAAATGAAAGAAAGGCATCCCTGCATTGGCGATTTCAGAAACACCGGATTGCTTGGCTGCATTGAACTGGTAAAGAACCGTACTACCAAAGAACCCATGGCGCCTTTCAATGCCAAACCCGAAGAAATGGTTATCATGAACAAGGTTGCCGCCCGCATCAAAGAACTGGGCATGTACACCTTTGTAAGATGGAATTACATATTTATTGCCCCGCCATTATGCATAAATAAAGAAGAAATCGACGAGGGCTTGTCTATCATCAGCGATGCGCTTGGCATTGCGGATGAGTATGTTTATTAAATCCTGTAAAATCGGGAACGACCTGTGAGGTTTCTAAAAACCTCACAGGTCTGAGATGCAGGTAATTTCCTTCCCTCAAGACCTGTGAGGTTTTTAGAAACCTCACAGGTCGTCCCCGATTTTAAAAACCTCTTTCGTAGCCGTTAACATAAATCGTTAATTCCTAATTCAACAGCATGAACGAAGTTGATCACAACATACAATCCTCCCCCCTATATAGCGAAGACCTCGCCCCGATACCGCAAAGCAAACGTACCTGGAACACCTGGAACTATGCGGCTTTGTGGATCAGTATGAGCTTATGCATTCCTACGTATATGCTAGCCAGCTCACTGATTGAGGGCGGCATGAACTGGTGGCAATCTATCCTCACCATATTTTTAGGCAACACCATTGTGCTCATCCCGATGATACTTAACGGTCATGCGGGAGCGAAATATGGCATTCCATTTCCGGTATTTGCAAGAGCTAGTTTTGGTACGCGCGGCGCAAACATTCCTGCAATGCTGCGCGCCATTGTTGCCTGCGGCTGGTTTGGCATTCAAACCTGGATCGGTGGCTATGCATTATACCAGATGTTACGGTTGTGGTTTCCGTCTCTTGAAACATTGCCGGTTATTTTTCCGAAATGGTTTGGTTTGCAGACGGGTCCTGCCATTACGTTTTTTCTTTTCTGGATATTGAATATGTACATTATTTACCTGGGTGTTGACAGTATAAAAAGATTACTGGTATTCAAAGCATTCTTCCTGCCATTCGCAGCGATTGCGTTACTGATATGGGCGATAGTGGCTGCAAAAGGGCTGGGACCTATCCTTGCACAACCTTCAAAATTTCACAGCAGTGGTGTGTTCTGGAACTATTTCTTTCCTGCTTTAACCGGCATGGTAGGCTTCTGGGCTACGCTGTCACTTAATATTCCGGATTTTACCAGGTATGCTAAAAGCCAGCAGGCACAGATCAAAGGACAGATAATCGGGCTCCCGCCATCAATGACGTTGTTTTCATTCATCGGAGTAGTAGTTACATCATCAACCGCAATCATCTATGGCAGTACTATCTGGGATCCGCTGGTGCTGGCAGGCAGGTTTGAAAACCGGTTACTCGTCAGCGTTGCCATGATTGCCGTTACCATATCCACACTGGCAACAAATATTGCAGCCAATATGGTTAGTCCTGCTAACGATTTTGCCAACCTGGCTCCTAAAAAAATCAGCTTCAGAACGGGAGGATATATTACCGGAATCATCGGCCTCTTAATTTTTCCCTGGAAGCTGATCGCTAGTCCTACAGGATATATCTTCACCTGGCTTATCGCTTACTCCAGCCTGTTAGGACCGGTGGGCGGCATCATGATCACCGATTACTTTTTCATTCGCGGGCAGCAGCTAAGCATCTCCCAACTCTTTGAACCAGGAGGCCGCTACAGTTATAAAAATGGTTTTAACGGGATTGCCTTGATTGCATTATTGTTAGGGATACTTCCTAACGTACCCGGTTTTCTTGTTGCAATCGGAGTAGTAAGCAAAGATGCCGTATGGCCCTGGCTGGCAGCTATTTATAACTATGCATGGTTTGCCGGCTTTTTTATTTCCAGCATCATCTACTTTGTGTTAATGAAACGGCGTAACGTATCAGAGGCGGATTCTATTAAATATAAAGAAGCATCTTACCATGTCAGTACTCATTAAAAACGGACGGATCATCACGGTGGCAGATGATTTTACCGGCGATATTTTTATTGAAGGCGAATTCATCAAAGCCATTGGCATTGATCTGAATGTGAATGCAGCTCAACACATTGATGCATCAGGTATGTTGATTTTCCCGGGCGGTATTGATCCTCATGTGCACCTGGCCATGCCATTCATGGGAACCTACTCGAGCGATGATTATGAAACGGGAACCCGGGCCGCGCTCTTCGGCGGCACCACCACCGTGATAGATTTTGTGTTACAAACTCAAGGACATTCCTTACGCGAGGCGCTCGGCGAATGGCAGTCGAGGGCTACTGGCAATGTAGTAGGAGACTACAGCTTTCACATGGCTGTTACAGATTTTAATAATGATACAAAGAAAGAGATCAAAGATATTATTGAATCCGAAGGAATCACTTCCTTCAAAACTTTTATGGCTTACAAGGGAGCTTTGATGATTGATGACCGGCAGATGGTTGGACTGATGAACGAAGTGAAAGAACAGGGCGGTTTCGTTACAACTCACGCCACTAATGGCGACATGATAGATTTTCTGGTTGCCAAACATCGGGCAGAAGGCAAGCTTTCACCTTTATATCATTACCTTTCGCAGCCGGAAGTTACCGAGGCGGAAGCATCGGCACGCTTTGCTGATATGGCGCATTACACCGGTTGCCCCTCTTACATCGTTCACCTCACCTGCGAAGGCGCCCTCAATGCAGTAAGAGATGCCACCAAAAGAAACCAGCATGTTTATGTAGAGACCTGTATTCAATACCTGGTCCTGGATGCCTCCTTATACGGGAAAAATTTTGAAGGGGCCAAATGGGTAATGAGTCCTCCGTTGAGAGAAAAGAAAGACCAGGCCACCTTATGGGCCGGTATCAATCAGGGGCTGGTAAATCTGGTGGGTACCGATCATTGTCCTTTTATGTGGGAACAGAAGAAAATGGGTGAGTTTGATTTTGCAAAGATACCCAATGGACATCCTGCTATTGAACACCGCATGGAACTGTTATACTCCGAAGGAGTAGTAAAGGATAAGATCACGCTCAACAAATTTGTAGAGCTCACCAGCACCAACGCTGCAAAAATTTTCGGCATGTTCCCCCGCAAAGGCACAATTGCTGTTGGTGCCGATGCAGACCTGGTAATTTTCGATCCATCCCAGCAACACACGCTGTCTGCTGCAACACATCATATGAATGTAGACTACTCGGCCTATGAGGGGTGGAACGTAACAGGAAAATGTAAAACCGTTTTACTTAGGGGCAAGGTAGTGATAGATGACAACATATGTTTAGTGGAAAAAGGAAATGGAAAGTTTATTAAAAGAAAAAAATCGGTTGGTAAGATATAGATAAATTATTAGTAGTGTTATGTTACGCATTGAAGGATGTAGCCAACTTTGTATGATTTTTTAAACACACTCTGTGTTTAAAAAATGTTTGTATGGCTAGCAGATCATACTTCCTTTTACGATAAACATAACAGTAATATGAACGAATCCTTTAACTGACATGGCAGTACGAATTATTCAACGGCTGAAAAATTATAAACAACTGGCTCCTCTTCTCCGTAAGTCAAAAGGTGCCATAGATGTATTGTCAAGAGTGGTCAACAGGCCACCCGAATTGATGTTACATAGTTCAAAACAAACACTCGTAAAAGCCGTTAAGGGAAGCACTGCACTTGATTCAGACGATCGCTTATCGCAGATCGGCAATGGTTCAATAGCAGATTTGTATTTATTCAAAGAGGTGCTTTATTATCCATTGGGTGCCGGACATAAAACCGATCATACGGGTGGATTAATTGATGCCACCACAAAGCTTTTAATAAAAGAAGCCACTCATTACAATGGTGAATATGTGCAGGAACTTCCTGCCGGTTTTCCGGAACAATTTAATAATGACGATCTGCCCGAATTGCAGCCCCTTGTACTTTACGGCGGAATACTGTTTAATAATTTCGGGCATTTTTTATTAGAATCGCTGGGAAGACTTTGGGCTTATGATTATGTAAAAGACCTTGATCCTTATATCCTGTTTCATTTAACATGGAAAGAGCCGGATTACCTGTCGAAGAAAAATTTTATATACATGGTTTTGCAG
>CAXTDO010000032.1:0-17172 GCA_964242315.1 uncultured Flavihumibacter sp. | reverse complement strand
CCTCCATACAGCAGTTTGCATCTGTGAACAAGCAAGTATCGGCTGATTTCTATCAAGGCGTCCTGTAGGTGCCACTCCGTAAAACCTAACGAGGCAGCATCTTCCGGCTCCGATATGGAAATAGCTACATTTGCCAATGGCCTCGTAGCAGATTCTTCTTGCTGAAGCGATTTTTCTACGCTCTTAGCAAGCCCCTCGGATAAGCCAGCAATGTTTGGTTGGCTCATAACGCATTTATTTTTGTTGAAAGGGAAATGGGTGTTACAAAGACAACCTCACCGTCAATCTCATTCAACAATTGCAATTCTTCCACTCCCAAAGGCGGGTCGGGATACAGCACAATTATTTTCTTCAAGGCTTTCTCCTTTTGCAAACGAATGATGTCAATGTAATTGAATAGTTCTGGGGAAGTGGCGATATATTCCACGTCACCCCGGCCAGGCAAATAAAGCGCAATCTGCTTCTGCAATACCATCTCGGTAAAAACTTGGTAAAGCACCTGTGTAAGTGCCTGGGTGATGATGAAGAAAAAATTTGCCTTCCAACGCATCACCGGTACGTTTCCGAGATATGGGAAACTGCGACGTTCCTCATTCTCAATTGCATTTACAACAACGATGGGAACTTTATACCGTTTGGCTATAATCACTTCCTTGCGACACCACTCCCGGCTGGAGTAGGCATCAGTTTGAAACACCACAATTACGGCGTTGTTACGAAGCTTTTGTTCACTTTCTTTTGAGATAGTGCTTCCGTCCGGTATGTCGTTCGCATCAAAAAAAGAAGCGAGCTTGGTTTCGCTTCGGATATAATTGCGAAAATCTTTTGCTATCGTTTCACCGTCCCATTTGGCATGGCTGATAAAAAGACTGACCGGCGGTTTTGAAAAGGTCTTGTCATCGTCAGAGGGGTCCAATTTAAGCAACTGGCGGCTCAATTCGTGAAGCAAGCGCGTAATAAGTTCTTGAGCTTTTACTTCAGTCGAGCTTTCCTTTTTTGCCCAAAGATTGATGAATTGAATCTCGGCAATTTTTGGGCTGACTTTGTGGGCATATTTTGACAAAGCAACGGGATACAGGCGAACGTTTTGCGTTGTTGGTACAAGCGTTTCAAGGTATGACGTCCACACCATATCGTTAAACATCTCGTCGTCTATCAATGCAACAATGGCGGTGTAGTCTGCTTCTTGACTTGGAATGTGTACCGGTGCTGAGCTAGCCGTTGCAACAACACTTCTTTCAAATACCGGTATACCTGTACCACGGGAAAGTGGTTGTTTTACATCACGGCAAAAAGCAGAGTATAAAAGTTGGAAGTATTTTCTACCCTCGTTAAACGACGGATGCCAGACTACGTATATGTTTAGGGGTGAAGTGTAATTCATAATCAGGTTTAAAGTTGCCAATCCAACACGGCATCCAGAATGTGGTATGGGGTATTATGGCTTTTTATGAGGTTGTTGTTTTCCATAAGGTTGGTTAGTGTGTGCGTAATGGACGCTAAGTAACTATTAAGGGATTTTGTCCCTCGCAGCAGTTGGTCCGCTACTTTCACATAATCCGGTATCTCATTTTCGGGAACGTTTTTTAGAGTTAAAACTGCTAAATGAGTTTTTTCTGTGCCATATCCAATTTCATACGGTACCCATTTGGAATGCAGTGTGTTCGGCGAAAGAAGGCAAAGCATGTGGGTGCTTTTGTTTATGCCTGTTTTGATCGAATTCACAACGCCTTTTGGGTTGTTGGCTTCCCGATAGAGCCGCAAGTCTTCGTCATTTTCGTCAAAGTACACATCAATGCCGGCGTCCTGAATGTAAGCGGCAAGTGTTTGCGCTTGTGGTTTGTCCCGCTGCTGATGCGAAATGAAAACGCAGGTTTGCCTTGCTGAAAGATGTTCTTGGATTAAGGACTTGTTGAAATAAGTTGCTCTGTTAATACCTCTCGCCATATTTTTTTGTTGAAACAAAAAGACGAGCCGAAGCAGGTCTAGTTAACGTTGCAAAGTTGAATTAGTTAAGTGAATAAAATTGTGCTGTACCTTCTATTGCATCAAACTCAATTCTGCCACCATTGTGCTGCACCAACAACCTGAAAAGCTGGTAGGCTTTAACAATGGCCGCTTCCCAATCTTTCTCGACACGTTCCCGTACCTCAAACGGTTCTGTCATCTGTTTGATAATCCGTAGCAGGTTTTTGGAGACTTTGCCATCCTCATAAAATTTGTTTCGCTTGGCTTCGTTGAACACCAGCAGCGACAACGCTTCTTCGGTGATGGCCGCCCGTGCGCCATCTTCCACTTCATCTACCGTTGGCTCGCTTTTGCGCTTGCGTTTCATCATAGACCTTGAACACGGCGACCAGCCAAGCAATGCGGCAAAAGAGTAATGAAAGACATCATGGTAACGGTAAAAATCTTCATCAAACGAGTTGTCGTTCACCACGTCACCAATCGCTATGGTGTCATTCAAAGTCACCTGTATACTGTTTTTCTTTTCCGCGACGGGTTGAAACGTCACGTAGAACCGGCGAGGCAATTGCTCCGCGGCGGCGTATCCATCATCAAAATAATCTTTACTCATGTCCTGTTGTATCATCGGGCATTCTATGTTTTAAAATGCTGTCAATTTTGTAATTGACAATACTGTCTATCATTGATTGATTTAGGGTGCTCCGCACTTCATCTCTTACGGTGCGCTCCTTAAACCCGGCCTCATACGCTTCTTTCACACTAGATTTATCCGTATAGAGTTTTACCAAAAGAGCACCGCCAATCGTTATAGCAATTCCTATCGCCCAAAGCCATCGTTCCAATTTGGTGTCGTTGCTGATCATTCGTTCCAACAAAACATTAGGCGAAGCCAACTCACCCCTCTTGAGAACTTCAAGATATTTTGCCGGGATGTGATTTAATTTACCAAAGTGTTCGTTGTCTTTGTTATATGCTTTATCATCCGGTAACTCATCGTCTAATTGCGCAAACCATATAGGAAAGTAAGGTTCGCCATAATTCAATATTATGGACGACGGACCGGCATTGTGCACAGAAAACAACAGGTGGTCATGGAAACCCGGGTCTACGTGAAAGCCTGATACGTTCACCAGGCCTTTCAATTTTTCACCGGCCTTTATAGAAATAAAGGCAACTATGTTTTTTGGAATATGTACTTTTTCTTTTGTCAATAACAGTCCGAACTGACCTGGATTGATCTCAATACCACGGTTTATTTCGGAAAGGTTCTCTACCTTTTTGCTTTTCGCATCAGTCACAAAAACCTCTTTTCCAAGAGATAGTTCATAAGCCCCACTTTTGATACGTTTTTCATCAAAATCATTTCCATCTATGAATTGGAAGCTTTTTTGAAGTTCAACAATTTTTTTATCGCCTAAAAACATTCTTCGCTATTGAATTTAGCAAATTTAACCTTCTTGCTTGATTTATCCGTCGGTTTGAGGAGTTATCCACACGTTGTGAATATAAATTTGTTCGTATTGATGAAAAGACGCTTGAAAGTTAGATTTATCATTTGTGAAAAACGATTAAGGTCTGGTTAGAAAGGGTCAGAAAGGAATAAGAATGCACGGTGACAACGTCACGGAAAGATAATAGTATTGAATTTGAAAAATGAATCATTGATCTTAACACGACTTTCTAAAGGCGATAGAGACCTATACGCTCAAGTTTAATCGTATTATCTTACGTAACTTTTCCATTTCTTACTGGCATTTACAAAAAGGTAATCAACATGATGCAGAAAAGATAGCGCATGTTGTATTTATCGAAGTAAATCGATGAGGTACAAAATACAATGCCAGGAAACCCATCCGGGATAATAATTTTGCGGTAAGCTTCTATAAATACTGGAAACTATAAGGATGAAGAATGAATTAAGACTTACCGAGACATCAGAGAAAAATATAACATTCCTCTCTACTTAGGAGAAGTTGGTGAGAGTTCTAACATATGGTTTACCGAGCCGTAAGGCTTATTAAATCAAGTCGTGTGAATTTTTAAAAAGCCTCGGGAAAAAGCACCTGCCGGCAATCTCCCCATTTATCGTTCAGGCTTTTCACTTAATATCTATCTTTTCAAAAGGGTTCTAATATTTGAAAAAAGATTAGTTGTCGGGATATCTTCCTTAGCGTCTGTTCGTTTTCTTCTGTTTGCATAGCTGTGGTATTTAAAGATTTAAAGATATCTGGAGATACGCTTCTTGCGTTTCCTTTCTCCTTTTTTGGTTAGTTGATGAGGAACAAATCCAGATGTAAGTTCCGGCCGTAACAAGGTTTCCAAAAGATCAATACCTTCCTTATTTTTTAAAGTTGCTAGTACTGGCTTTTGTTCGTCTGGTACTGATGTTTTTGATGAAGGTTGTTTAACAAAGTCCTGCTTTTGTATAGGTGTTTCCAGTAGGTCATTACATCTTTCCAATATGCCTTTTGCGCTGTACTGTTTGCCTATTGCACTGCCATTAAAAACACATTTTGTTTTATGATCAACATAAGTAAGACCATAGATAATACCATCCGCATTTTGCCTTGAAACAGTAATTATGCCTTCTTTTCCAAGCGCTTTAATTAAGCTGTGTAAAGACTGTTTCGGCTGTTTCAGAAAGGCTAAATCAATGGTGTTTTTAACCCTCGTTTTATGTGATTGTTTTGCATTTTCATTGAGCGGAAATCTCTCTTCCAAAAATTTAAGGGTAGGTTTATTATTGAAATCGCTGGCTTTAATTGGAACACCCACCTTTTCTCCATTCTCGTCCAATATCCGGTAAGTCAATCCATTGTTCTGATATACTCTTGAATTTTCATTGCCCCGGTCTGCAATTATATTGTATTGCTGCAAAACAGCATTTAGCTCCGGCAGGCTGAATACTTGTATGTTTTTAATACGGCATCCAGCACATTGGTAATAGCTCTTTTAGTTTCACTACGTCCATATTGCACCTTCTAGACGTTAACTGGTTTAAGCTCTCATGCTTGCCGCTGTTTACTATCTTCTGCCTTTACTAAGCCAAAAGATATTTCCATTTCTATTCTTGCTTTTTCAGATTGATTTTTTCCAAGATTATGCAGCTCTATTCGCTTGCCATCTGCTTTAATATTAGTGGTTACAATGTGTACGTGTGGGTGTCCGCTATCATGATGCTGGTACATTAAATAAGGCTGCTTAGCAAAGCCGATTAACTGCAAATAACAGTATGCAATTTCCCTTAGACGTTCTTCAGAAAGCTTTTCTAAAGGGTCAAAATTGAGTGAGATATGGACGCTGTTTACTTTTGTCCTGATGTTTAAAGCAGCCTGATTTTGCAGTCTGTTCAGCTTCTGATAAAAGTTTAGATGCTCCAAATCTTTAGGGTAATGAGCGGCAGCAAGGCAGGTAGCCACCTGCTCTTTTACCTTCTCCTCATTATAATTTAAAGCATTGCAAAGGCTGCTGCTGGCATGTATTACTGCAACCATTCGTCTGCTATTTTATTGATACGATTTTTGATTTCATCCACCTTGTTAAGCATGATTTTTTCTCCAGTTCATAGGTAATGATCCAGTTCCTAAACTCTGCGATTTGCCCAAGGGTGTGCAGCTTTTTTACAGCCTGGTTGAAGTTATTTCCGATACTGTTCAGTTCTGTTCTAAGCTGCATCATCTCTGTCATAAAGTCATCCAAAGACTGGTTCCTCTGGTAGACTGTCACAGGCTTGCTAAATAGTACGTAGCGAACGTATTCACTTAGTTTTCCGGCAGTGCTGTTCTTGCATCTTTTCTCAATTTCCTCATACTCTTTTAAGATGAGCCTAAGCCTGATAATACGGGTTCTGAATGTTTTTTTCTCTTCCATCACATTAGTCATTTTCGCAGTTTACAATTATACATTTAAGTGTCTTTTACCAACCGCCCCGACTTAGGAGGGATAGCGGCCAGATCGGTTGTTAAACAACCGTACATCTGGCCGATTGCACGAAGGGGCAATTTTACAGCCTTCATATGGTCTTTAGACTTTTCATGGTTATTTATAAGTTTTTACCATCTCTACTAGTTGCTTACTCAAGGGTCAGTATTCTATATCTGGTAAAGTCAATACTATCGAAGCTTGTATCCTAAGCTTTTCTTTTGAGCTTTGCCAATGTTTACTAACCAGTCATTCAGGTCATTATGATGCTGATATAAGTAGCTTTCATCTTTATATTTATTGTTTAAAGACAGGGCATACCGACTGCAATTTTGTCCGGTACGATCACGGTCTAAATAAAGCCTGATGCATTCATGTCCTTCCATAAAAGAGCGTGCTTTTTCAAAGAAGGAAACCGAATTTAAAATCACAAAATCACTTGGAATTTGAGGCTGATTTTTATGAATAGCCATGAAAGAAAGGAAGTCTGTAAAGCCTTCAAAAACGCTGGCTTCTTTGGCTCTGTTGTTAAACGTTGTAATGTCTTTTGGAGAACTGCTTGCCTTAAAATAAGGATTACGAATTTCCTAGCCCCCGAGTTATTTTTAAAGCCAATACCAAAATATTCTTCAGTTCAATTTAAATCTTACTTCACGACAATAGCAATCAACCAGGTCAATAGGCAAACGCCTTTGATGCGAGTACCTTAATAAGTATAATGAAGAAAGTATCTTTTCCTGAAGAATTATAATTTTACTTTCAGGCTCACTTTCAGCCTGTTTATCTAATTGCTTTACCGGCGGCTTTTGAAAAGAAAGATTTCGACTTACTTGATGTAGAAATTCGCCGACTGTACAGTTATTATATAAGATGGCGAAATCAATAATATTACCTCCCTTGCCAAGTCCATGATCGTACCACCGGTTCAATTTTCGGTTTATCTTAAAGGAGGGTGTCTTTTCTTCACGCAAGGGAGATAAATACCAGTAATCAACGCCTTTGACCTTCGCAGGTTCATATCCCAATCTAGACAAATAATCTACCATGTCTGTTTGCCTGGCTTCTTCAATAGAAAGCCTTTGCCCATTGACATTCATAACCACACATTTTCAATTTCACTATTCAATTACAACGGGTACGAAGTTAAACAAGCGGTATGGGTTCTACCTATCCTCACCATATTTTGATGAGGATATATTAAGGAGTAATAAATAAATTTGTTAGGGAATTTTAGAAATCTACACTTCATCGTAAGATTATTCTTGTACCTATAACAAAGGAAGCGCGAATTTTTTCTGATAAATTGTTAGA
This sequence comes from uncultured Flavihumibacter sp., assembly GCA_964242315.1. Classification (GTDB taxonomy): domain Bacteria; phylum Bacteroidota; class Bacteroidia; order Chitinophagales; family Chitinophagaceae; genus JADCRZ01. The sequence continues at coordinate 9,972 of CAXTDO010000032.1, read as the reverse complement.
CAAAAAAGATCTCGTTTACCAATTGGGAATGATGAGCTTAGTAAGCAAAATCATATTGAAGATTTATAAGCAAAATGTAGAGATATGACAAATGTGAAGAACGAAGCGGCTATAACTCCAATGCTTTTTCCTTATGAGCCAGTTCAATTCTGGGAACAACTGCGTGTAATAATCAGGGAAGAGATTAGTACAATAGGAAAAGAAAACCTGACTTCCACTTCTTATCAAACCAATGGATTAAATTATAAGCCGTTATTTAAGATAAAAGAAGTCTGCGACTTGTTTCAGGTAACAAGGCCTACAATATACGATTGGATAAAACATGGAAGGCTCCGGCCATATAAAATTCGTTCACGAGTATACTTTCTTTGGAGTGATATTCAACAACTACTCAGCGGTAAATAAGAAGCTAAATTTCAAAGCTTAAACAGGTTTATATCCTTACATTTGCTTAGATGAATCTGAATGTAACTTAAGTATATTTTGAACTTCAACAAGCAACAGTAAACGGTAAAATCATATACCGGCGGTTTATTGCTCTCTCAATCCGGCAAATGATTTAAATGGGAAATTGCCGGTTTATCAGGTTCACATATATGGCCAGAACTTTATTGTAAGACGTATAAAAATAGGCACCTTATTAAAAAATAAAAGGTATTGCGAACTACATATTAAGCAGTTTCTAGCTCTCCACGTTTTTGCCACAACTCCTTTATCTTCTGGCCAGCCTGTTCAGGAGCTATCTTGATATATTTATAAAAATCTTTTAGGCTCTTATGCCCAGAAATCTTCATAATAAGGTCAACGGGTGTACCAGCCAGAAACTCATTAGTGCAAAAGGATCTTCTACAGGTGTGCGAGGTGATCCATTCATATTTGGGTTTCGTTTCCGCAATGTTTCTATTTCCTTTCATATAGGAGTGCTTGATCGGCTGAAGGATTTCAGCAAGTCTGCCGACTTCTTTTATATAGTAATTGAAATCGGGATTGCTGATTGCAGGAATATTTCTATCGAAAGATTCGATGAAAATTCGGTTAGCTTCATCCCGCAACGGCACTACTACCCAATGCTTTGTTTTTTCCTGTTTCTTATACAAGATGCCGTCTCTTACGTCTTCGGAACTTATCATTGAGAAATCGGAGAATCGCAGCCCTGTCAGGCAGCCGAATACTAGCAAATCCCTGTATTTATGCAAGTGTTGATGCTTTGATAAATCAAGTAGTAAGATTCTTCTGATCTCGTCCGTATTGAGATAAATGCCATCAGCTTCCTCTTCAGCAATTTTGAAACCTGTAAGGTCCATTTCAGGAGCAATCTTTTTTATCCTCGGTGTTTTTAGGAAAATAATAAGCTGCTTAACATTTTTGCCAACGGTATTTGTTCTGAAACCCTTAACAATGTTTTTCCGGTTCTGGTGTATGTGCTCAAAGGTTAGATAGTGAACAAATTCCTCATAGAACTCATAAGTGATACCGTCAAAAGTGATGGGCTTCTTTCGGTATTCCTGGAAGGCCTTAAGGATTACTTTAAGGTTCCTGAACACACCCAGAGTTGAACCTGCCACTGTGTTCATCTTAGATGTGATATAGGCATCGTATTGGAAAAAGAAATCTCTGTTAACCTTGGGCTTAGCCACCGTGTTGTCCTTGGTAGCTTTTTCCAGCAACGATACATTAAAATTCGGTTTAAAAGTCGTTTTAGCAAATTGTACAGGGTCTGCCATTTCCTTTTCAATAGCAAAGCTGATAATGTCTTCTGCCAGGCGAATCTGTCTTTGAAGTTCTTTATTCAAGTCCTCTGCCTTGCCGTAGGATTCAGGTAGCTTTTCGGATATTCGCTTGTGCTTGGTATGCCAGTAATTCGGGGGAATAGCAAGTCCGGTATTCAGCAGCGTTTTATCTTCTGCGCTCCTGCAATACTGAATGAAAATAAGGCTGGTGCCGTCTCTGCGTACTTTGCTGCTTGAGCAAACAGATGTGATTGGTAACAACATATTTAGTCGAATTTTTAGTCGAATTAAATGCTGTTACTCTATGTAAAGGTAGTGTACTAAAAACTTTTCAAATGTTACAACAATTTGAAAATCAGCACTTCTTTGTCTTGTTATGTAAAAATCAGTAAGGTTCAAAAGTTATTCTTCCGTCCCGTCCGGTCCGCAGAAAATTATAAACAAACCCACTCTGGTAGTGGGTTTGCCCGTTTTTGGTCTACTTTTCGGTCTACCATATTTTTCTTCCCAAAATTCAGTTTAAAGGGCCGGCCTATTTTTCCATATTTCTTTAATCATCGAAGCTTTTTGTATGTTGTCCGCTTTGATGTAAGTGCGGAATGCTTTTTCTGTTTTATGGCCGCTGATGGCCATTATTAGGTCGCCGGGTGTTCCTGCCAGGTATTCATTGGTACAGAATGAACGCCGTGCGGTATGGGAAGATACCCAGGCGTATTTAGGTCTGACTTCTTCAATTAGTTGATTGCCCTTTTTATGAGAAATTTTGATGGGTTCAGTTATCCCAGCCAGCCGGGCAATTTCTTTAATATAGTAATTGAGGTTTGCCATGCTGATTTTAGGAATCGACATTTGGTATTTGTCTATTAATATTTGGCGTGCGTCTTCCCGAAGTAGCACAATGACAACAGACGAAGTTTTTTTCTGAACTATGTGCAGCATACCATCACGGATATCACTTAACTGGATGTTTGAGTAATCACTAAAACGAAAGCCTGTCAAACAACCTAATACGAACAGATCCCTATATTTTATCAGATAAGGTACTTGTGAAAGATTGAGATGATATATCAAAGACAGCTCTGACCAACTAAGATAAACTGCATCAACATCTTCATTTAGGCACTTTAGAAATCCGAAATCAAAATAAGGGATAATTTTTCTTGCCATTCGGTCTTTAAGAAAGGATTTGAGATGTTTGATCGTTTTTCCGGTACTGTTTGTCTTTAATCCCTTTGTTAATTTACTTCGCCTCAGAAGAGGATACTCATAAGTAAGGTATCTAATGAAGTCATTATAAAAGGTTAGGTCGAAGGAGTCGAATGTAATCGCACCTTTCCGAACTTCCTGGAATGCCGCCAGGTGTTTCTTCATGGTCCGGATTGTTGTCAATGTGGCTTCTTGTACGAGGCCCGTTTTATCCCTTAGATATAGATCGATTTGGGAAAAGAGACACTGTTTGCCTTTTTCATAACCAATATCGTTCAGATTTAGATTTATGGATCGCTTAAAATTTCTTTTTAGAAATCTTACAGGGCAGGTATTCGCACTGGTCATAGCATAATCAATCAGTTTTTCGGCCAAACGAGTCTTCCGACGTAACTCCGCTTCCAATTCTTTTGCATTGCCAAATTTAACTGGTAGCGAATTGGCTATCCGACCAGTTTTCATATTCCAATATTTTTCCGGTATAGAAATATCCGAGTTTAAAAGAACACGTTTTGATTTGGAATAGCAGTATTGAATGAAAAGCAGGCTTGTACTGTCTTTTCGGCTCTTGCCCTTCTTCATGATTACTTTAACGGGAAGTTTCATATTTTTCCCTCTAAGCTATGTCAGCAAAATATTTAAATTCCAGCCTAGTAAATCGTTCTTTAAATAACGTTACACTGTATTAAGATTTTTTATCTTCATGGCTGATAATATTCCATCTCAGCCATAAAACAATTTGAAGGTATAAAATATACAGATGATGAATTCGCTCAAATTGAAGTGAAAGCTAAAAGTACATCATATCGTCATGATGCTGTTTTTAGGGCAAGGGTTTTAGTTAGGTATTCTTCTGGCGAATCTAAAACAAGTATAGCAGAAAGTTTACATGTCGGCAGGCCTTTGATATATCGATGTATTGATAAGGCTGTAGCATTTGGTTTATTAGAATCTTTAAACAACCTTGCTGGCAGGGGTGCAAAAAATAAGATATCAGACGAAGCAGTAGCCTGGGTGGTTAATGCAGCTTGTTAATCACGGCGAGACTTAAAATATGCTAATGAAAAGTGGAGTTATAGCCTTCTTCGTAAGTATATTCGTGACAAGGCACCGCTGCAGGTTTTAAAGAACTAATAAGGGCAGATAAGTTTTATGCTGCATTGTTATTTGTACAATTCTGCATGTCGTTTGATAAAATCCTTGGATTGAAAGATGACTTCATAAAAGAGGTTTTAACGATAGCCGGTGCGGTCAGGCTGTTTACACATCACCTAGAACTCATAACTTTTTATGAATTAAATCAAAAGCCGCCGGATCATTTTTTAGGATGATATTGAGGCCTTTGCTTGCAGGTGTAGTCAGGAAGAAGAAACTGGAAAAATTGAAAAAAAAGTAAATGGGAAATACGGTGAAGTTTGAATATATGAGCTTAGTTATCGCATTAAATAGAATCCACTAAAACTACCAGGCGGATCAAAAACGACAAAATAAAATTTGTTAATTTAATAAATTACTAAAAATATTTATATCAGCCTAGATCTATCTGACAGGTCAGAACCAGCGACTAAAACCAAGGCATCATTCATTAAAATCCGGGGTGGAACAATGAGTTAATAAAACCAACCCGAGGGTTTTATCCAAACTTCGGCAGTAGCTGCATTTGCTTCAGAAAATGCACCAGTTTACACCAACTCTGCCTTATTAAAAACCTCCAGGTATATCTCAGTTTAGTTTTTTTAGCATAATACTTTAACATTATATTTGTTTTGCAAATATTAAAAATTTTAATAACATAACACTTACTCCCTAAATTAGCTCCTATGAAGATCATAGCTCATCTTCTTTTGATTCTCTTCATTGCACACTACTCCTGTTTCTCTCAAAACAACAAGGTTACTGGTCAAATAGCTGATGAAGAAAATGGTAAACCCCTGTTTGGTGTAACTGTAACCGTAAAAGGCACCGCCACAGGAACATCAACAAATGCAGAAGGACGATTTTCAATTACTGCTCCTGCGGATGGCACATTGATATTTTCTTTTGTTGGTTATGCAACGAAAGAAGTGCAGATTAATAACCGTTCTATCGTAAATATTACTATAAAAAATGCTGGTGACAAGTCATTAGATGAAGTGGTGGTGGTTGGCTACGGTAAGGAAAAAAAAATCAATGTTATTGGGTCGGTAGCTACTGTATCAGCAAAGGATATCACATTAGCGCCGGTGTCTAGCGTATCGAATGCTTTGGCAGGCCGGCTTCCCGGAGCTATTATACAGCAAAGGTCTGGAGAACCCGGAAGCGATGCAGCCACCATACTTATAAGGGGAAGTGGAACACTTGGCAATTCTTCGCCATTGGTAATTATTGATGGCATTCCAGGTCGCGATGCCAATACCAATCAAATAACCAATGACTATGGTACGCAAACAATTGATGGGAGTGCCGGGCGGGATCTAAACTCTATCAACCCGGAAGATATTGAAAGTATCAGTGTTCTTAAAGATGCATCAGCAGCGATTTATGGGGCAAGGGCGGCTAATGGTGTAATATTGGTTACTACAAAACGTGGGAAAACAGATGCTTCGCCAACATTTAATTATTCCTTTTATACAGGATTTTTGTCGCCGACAGAAGTGCCTAAAATGGCTGACGCCGCTACCTATGCGCAGATGTTAAGGGAGATGGAGACCTACAAAGGAGTAGCTCCTTCAAACCTTACATTTTCACTTGACGACATCGAAAAATTCAAATCCGGACAATTTCCCTGGACCCACCCGAATACCGATTGGTTTGCTGCAACTTTGAGAGATCATAGTACAACCCGTCACCATAATTTTTCTGTTAACGGTGGAACTAAAACGGTTAATTATTTTGTATCCTTTGGCAACCAGTATGCTGACGGACTGTACAACACGGCTTCCGCTAAAAAATTTAACAGGTATAATTTAAGGGCTAACGTAGATGTTCAGATAAATAAATATTTAACGTTAGGCGTTGACCTTGATGGTTCACTGGAAAGTAGAATGGGACCGTCATTGGATGCCCAAACAGTGTTCAATGTAATAAATCAAAATAAGCCAACGACAGTTGCTACCTACCCGAACGGCCTTCCCGGACCAGGCGCTTTTGGGGCATCCTATCAGCCTATACTAAGATCTACACTGGACGGAGGTTTTGATGATGATAAAAGATATAGAAGTAACAATAAGATCAATGCCAATTTTAAGATTCCCGGAATTGAAGAACTGTCACTATCTGCATATTTTGCTTATGACGTTTTCTTTGGTAATAGAAAATATTTTGACCATCCTGTTACAGCCTACGAATTGGATAAGGGCGCTTATTTAGCCGCCGGGAACACGGGAAAAGAAGACGGATCCGCTTTTCTCATTCCTACATCTGATGCCTATGATCCCCAACTGACAAACTATTTTAACACTACTACCGCCAAAACTTATAATGGAAGATTAAGCTATGATAAAACGTTTAAGCATGTTCATAATTTTAATGCATTCGTTGCCTATGAAAGTTCAGAATCAAATGGTAATGGAATTAGCGCATTTCGCAGGTATTTTATCAGCTCACAATTACCGTATTTATTTGCAGGTGGAAATGATCAAAAAGATAATTCAGAATATGTTACGCTGGATGCACGTAAAAATTATTTTGGAAGGCTAAGCTACAATTATAAAGAAACCTACTTGTTCCAATTTGCATTCCGCAGAGACGGTTCATTGAGATTCTCCAAAGAAAGCGGGCGCTGGGGTAATTTTCCCAGTGTCCTTGGAGGGTGGGTCGTTTCAAATGAAAATTTTTGGAAAAACCGGGTGAAATCTGTCAACTTTTTCAAGATCAAAGCTTCGTGGGGGCAGATGGGTAATGACCTCGTACCGCCTTTCCAATATCTGGCATCTTATTCTTTTGGAACGGGTGGTTTGTACGGAACAAGCAGGACTTACTCAGCCAGCTTGTACCAGTCAAATGCAGCCAATCCATCCATCACCTGGGAAGTTGCCAACATGTATAATGCCGGTTTTGAGTCAAGGCTCTTTAATAACAGGGTGACTTTAAATGCAGATTTTTTCTATCAGAGAAGAAATAATATCCTTATAAAAAGAAATGCTTCAGTACCAAGTTTCACCGGTATCGTATTGCCCGACGAGAACTTTGGCATTGTTGATAACCGGGGATTTGAGATAGAGCTGGGTTATAACAGCAACAAAAATGCTGACTTCAACTATTCGATCAACGGCAACTTTGCATTTGCCCGTAACAAAGTGGTTAACTTTGATGAACCTCAGAATAATGTAGCCTGGCAAACCCTTACAGGTCACCCAATGGGCGCTGTGTTACGCTATAAATCAGCCGGAATCTTCAGAGATGCTGAACAAATAAATAAAACGCCGCATGTAGCCGGAGCTATACCGGGAGATGTTGTTATCAAAGACCAGAATGGCGATGGTAAAATAACATCTGATGACAGGATCTTATTCGATAAAACAACAAATCCCGAGATAACATTTGGCCTTAATTTCAACTTCAATTACAAAGGCTTTCAATTGGATGCGCTGATTTCCGGTGCCGCAACTGCATGGGTCAGGATGCTTGGTTCACAACAGGGAGCCGCGGGTGACTATTACCAGTATTCAGCAGATGGGAGATGGACGCCGGATAATATCAATGCCTCCAAGCCCAGAGCCTATGACGGGTCAGCCACTTACTGGAGAGGCAAGTTTGTGACAGACTTGGAATATCAGGATCAATCTTACGCACGGTTGAAGAATTTACAACTCAGCTACTCTATACCCCAGAAAATACTGCACCTGAAAGTGGTTAAAAACGCGCAGATATATGTTTCAGGTCAGAACTTATTTCTGATATACTCCTCCAAAAACAGAATATGGGATCCGGAATTCAGCGGTACCCGCGATAATTATTTGATCATGAAAGTAATGTCTTTGGGTGCAAGGGTTTCGTTTTAACCAATAATATAATACAATCCTGTACTTCAATTTTTTAAAAATCAGGTATGAAAAAATTCAAATTATTTTTTATTTTTTTTGCACTGTTACTAACCTTTTCAACCTGCAAAAAAAATTCCATATTGGATCAGTCACCACGGGATCAGTATTCCGATCCTGTGCTATGGTCTGATGTTGCCCTTGCCAATGCTTACCTTTTGGATACCTATCATGGAGCTGGCATAGGCTATACACAAACAATGCTTTCTTCAGTCACGGACGAAACACATTCTACTTTTGACCACGGCGCAGAAGTGTACGTTCAGGGAAATATAACGCCTGATAATACAGCCCCTTGGGATGGTTCGGAGTACAGCCTGCCTATGTGGAATACTCATTTTGGTAATATTCAAAAGCTCAACGTATTTATTAAAAAGATAGATGGAGTGGCCGAAGCATATCCTGAAAGAGAGAAAGTGTCTATAAGGGCAAAATCGGCTGTAATGAAAGGGGAAGCATTTTTCCTTAGGGCATTTTGTTATTCCGTGCTGGTAAGAACTTACGGTGGCGTACCAATACTTAAAGAGCCGCTTGAACTTGGAGGGAATTTTAGTGCTGTCACGAGGGGATCATTTGAGGAAACCATCAATTTTATTTCTGAAGACTGTGATGCTGCTGCAAAACTTCTTCAGGATAAAGATGGTATGCTATTGGGAAGGGCAACCAAAGGAGCCGCATTGGCGCTTAAATCCAGGATACTTCTTTTTGCGGCAAGCGACCTGACCGCCGATGGCAGCGCCCAAAATAAATATGTGGCTTATGAAAAACCTGATAGGACCGCGCTCTGGACGGCAGCAAGGAATGCAGCGAAGGCAGTTATCGATCTGGGTAAATACCAACTTGCAGTATTTGGTGCACCCGATAAAGCGGCAGTGGCTAAAAACTATTACAGCTTTTTTAAATCAAAAGACCTCTCAGATAATGAAATCATTTGGGGCAAGATGTATTCAAGCTCTACAGGTGACAAAAACATGATGAACCAATGGAATGGCGGAAACGGCTGGGAGTTATGGGCCAGTAATGCCCCTACACAAAATTTAGTGGATGCCTACCAAATGGAGGATGGCTCAAATTTTTCCGATCATTTTATTTTAAATGCCGAGGGTATTTACCAGAATATATCTTCTAAATACACCAACAAAAATCCTTATTACAACCGCGATCCAAGATTTTACGGATCGATTTTATATGACAGTGCAGCCTGGATGCCACGCCCTACAGGCCTTCAGACCATAGATCCTGTAGGACTGTACGACAGGCGCACCCGCATAACGATCAGCGGCGGAACAACCACCACTCGTTTTGGATTGGATACCCGGCAGAGCTCCATCTCTCCTTTCAATGCAAGTTTTACAGGATACGTTATGAAAAAAATGCTGGACAATGAAACCATCGCCAGTGCTCAATCCAATGAAAATGTATGGATCGAACTTAGATATGCCGAGGTGATACTGAATTATGCGGAAGCTTTAATCGGGTTAGGACAGATAGCGGATGCCGCCACTTATATTAACATGATAAGAAACCGTGCCGGGCTGCCAGGCTTTACCGGCGACATCACCCGCGCGCTTCGTTATGAAAGGCGGGTTGAACTGGTGTTTGAAAATGCCCGCTGGTATGATATAAGAAGATGGAAAATTCTCGAACAGGCACTTACGGATGTGAAGGGTATGGACATTGTGGAAACAAACACCAATGGAAATAAAGTAACTGTATTTAAACAAATATCTGTAGAGCCGCGTAAGGGCTTGACAAAAAGTTACTGGATCCCAATTACATCAGACGAATTGAGGAAGGCTCCAGGATTAAAACAAAACCCAGGGTACTGATTTTTGTCGGGAAATTGAAGCAATATGCCAGCTTACACTTAAAATTATTTTAGATGAAGTGTCTTTTTTTCTCTGCCTTCCTATGCATACTTCTAACAGGAAGTGCTTGCCATGTCGGTGAAAGCAAGCACCAACCTTCATCACCCTACGCCGAGGACGCATTAGGCTGGAAGCTCGGAGCAGGTA
>CAXTDO010000031.1:0-17359 GCA_964242315.1 uncultured Flavihumibacter sp. | reverse complement strand
CCTCTTCTTCTCTTCTGACTTTTCCTCCGTGGTTAAAAAAACGCAGGACAGCTGACTGAATAAATAAATTGCATTTTATTTAAAAATCATATAGCTTTATCTGTAATAAGTCCATTCTTCGCATAGAAATATTACCACTATCTGTTGAACCGTTCCTCCAGTTCCCTTTGAAGATGTTAACATTGCTCATGCCAAATTCATCGTTATGTGTACCATGCTACGCAAGCACTGCCTGCTATCTTTCTGTATTTGTTTTTCCTTTTTAACTGCAGTTTTCTCTCCACCGGTTTTTGCAGGCACCACCGGAATAGTGCCGGGATTTGGAAATGGGGCAGCTATACTTTATCCTGGAGCACCATTCAGAGCCAGTGCCATACAGAATGACGGAAAAGTATTGGCAACAGCATCCGCGAACGGAAGTTTTATAACGATCAGGTATAATAGCAATGGAACTCCGGATAGTTCGTTTAATAAAACGGGCGTGGCTTTAACGAGTTTTCCGGGTGCAGGCGCTGCTTCTTTCGCCATTGCAGTACAAAATAACGGCAAGATCGTTCTTGCCGGCATTGTTGGAAAGGGTGATGGGTTTTCTTATTATATAGCAATAGCACGCCTTAACGCGGACGGCTCTATAGATAGCGGCTTTGGCAACAACGGTAAAATAATAGGAGGAAATTTTTACACGCCATCTATTGATATGAGTATTGCTTTTCAAAGCGATCAAAAAATACTTGTTGGAGATGCCTTTGGAATTGAACGATTTAATACAGATGGATCAAGAGATATGACTTTTGTACAGTCATTAAATAATATAAAATCTATTGCCGTTCAGTCGGACGATAAGATCCTTGTGCTTCAGTCTGATTCTAATTTCACAGTATCCCGTTTTAACCCGAACGGTACACCTGATAACAGTTTTAATGGAAATGGCAAAAATGTAACGGATTTTGGAGGATATGATATCGCTTATTCAATGGCTGTTCAGTCCGACGGCAAAGTAGTAGTAATAGGCAGTACCCGGCCACCTCTCGAAATTTCACCCATTCAGCTTGTGCTTGCACGTTATAATACAGACGGGTCGCTGGATAACAGTTTTGACGGGGATGGCAAAGTAATTACGGATTTAGGGAATAATGCAAGTTTCAATACTAATCCTGCTTATACGGTAGCTATTCAAAATGACGGCAAACTGGTTGTAACCGGCCGGGGAATATTAGCAAGGTATCTTACAAACGGCTCTATTGACCAAAGCTTTTACCAGAATGGCAAACTGTTGCTGGATGCAGGCGTAAACATTTTTTCAACACTGATTCGCCAAAACATTATATATCTGACGGGAGAATTAAAAGATTCGAATGGTTCTCCGAATGGATATTTCACTGCAATGACACTGGATGATACCGGCGCGCAAACCGGCCTTAACTTCCGCTATTTTGGGGGTAACTGGAATGCGCTTCCCGACTTTTTTGCCGTACCTGTAATTAAAACCGGATTAACTCCGAATGTTAACCTGAACGTTGTGCCTGCAGGCATCACGGATCATTTTGCATTGGTATGGGAAGGCTTTATAAATATTCAGGTACCCGGCACGTATACTTTTGAAACGGTGTCTGATGATGGAAGCATGATGTTCTTTAATATGTTTTACAATTTCGATTCGAACCCTTTGGTAAATAATGATGGTATTCACGCGGCCCGTAGCATATCGAAGACAGTTAACATTACTGCTCCGGGTAAGTATCCCATTGCAGTAACCTATTTTGAAAAAGAAGGTGGACAAACGATGGAATTTTACTGGAGCGGTCCCGGTTTTGTGAGGCAACAGGTACCATCAAGTGTTCTTTCACCCAAAACTTTGAACATTGACAGCATACCTCCCGGTACACCTGCTAATTTGAGAGTTATAGCTACAGGAGATAACTTTGTAAGCCTGGCCTGGGATAGCGCTACCGATAATTCAGGTTCTGTTTTCTATAATATATTTATCAATGGCGTCCTTCAATATTATCCTCCATTAGAAAACCATTACATCGTAACCGGACTCAATGCCAACACCACCTATACTTTTGCCGTTAAGGCAAGCGACTTCACCGGCAATCGCTCGGCTTTCAGCAACCAGGTTACCGCCACCACCACCTCGACCGTTAAGCGCGGATTAAGATACAGGTTCCTTACCAATGTTCCTGTAGGTAACGGAATAGAGGGGCTGACTCCTTATGCCACCGGCATTACGCATAATGCAGACATCAATGAAAGACCGGCAGGCTTCAACACGAACTATGCCTTTATATGGGAAGGATATATCCATATTCCTACACCCGGCACCTACACTTTCGAAACGGTGTCCGATGACGGAAGCCGCATATTCTTTAATTCTACTTACTCTCTTTTCTATACGCCGCTGGTAGACAATTTTTCTAATAACGGCGAACATGCCGTACTATCAGCCACGGGCACTATCGAAATTCCTGTGGCCGGCTATTACCCGATAGCAATCAGCTACCAGCAATATACGGGCGCACAATCCATGCAACTGCTGTGGCAGGGTCCGGGCATATCCAGGCAACCCATTCCTGATGATGCGTTCACTTATGAGCCGCCACAACCAACGCCCCTGGCAGGTTTGAAGTTTACTTATTATGAAGGCGCCTGGAGCCGGCTACCGGATTTCAACGCCCTTTATGTATACAGGAGCGGTATTGTTTTCAAGCCCGACCTTAGTATCAAACTTCCCTATCGCACAGATAATTTCGGAATATTATGGGAAGGATTTATCACTATTCCAACCGCCGGCATGTACACGTTTGAAACGGTATCGGATGATGGAAGCAAGCTCTATTTTAATGCTCAATACGATCCTTTGGCCCAGGCCACAGTAAATAATGACGGGTTACATGGTCCCGCTTCCGCTACCGGTACTGTGAACGTCCCTGCCGCCGGCAGGTATCCTATTGCTATTTCGTTTTTTGAAAGAGACGGCGGTGAGAAGATGGAAGTATATTGGTCAGGTCCGGGCATCCCAAGGCAACTGATTCCTGCATCGGCGTTTACACAGGAACCTCCACCCCCTCCCGCGCAGGGACTGAATTTCAAATATTACGAAGGCGCCTGGTCTTCGCTTCCCAACTTCAACACACTAACGCCGGTGAAAACATACCGAAGCGCCAACGTTGATATAAGCCTCCGAACCAGAAACCGGAATGATTACTTCGCTTTCCTATGGGAAGGCACCATCACCATACCTACAGCTGGTGTGTATACTTTTGAAACAATATCCGATGATGGAAGTAAACTCTATTTTAACTCACTGTATAATCCTGCTGCAACAGCAACGGTAAACAACGATGGTATACATGCACCTACGTCAGCAACGGGTATCGTAAACATCACCAGCGCAGGTGTGTATCCCATCACCATCAGCTATTTTGAAAGAGAGGGCGGTGAAAAAATGGAAGTGTATTGGACCGGTCCGGGTATACCCAGACAGCGGATTCCGGATATAGCCTTTGCAGGAAGCATTTCGGGTTTGCAAAATGCACTGCCATTACTGAATCAAACGTTGAATGCTGAAGACGTATTAAAACAGGTAAGCGTCTATCCCAATCCGTTCGACAGAAACATCGTGGTTAACTTCAATAATAACACACCAGCAAATAACATTGCTGTTGGCATATATGATGTAAATGGCAGGCTGGTATATAACTATCAGGCAGGTAAACTTCAGGCGGGTAACAATATGCTGCGTATAGATGTCAACAATCTACCGATGACGAATGGCATTTATATGGTGCGCTTACAGGTGAACGGTATAACGGGTAAAACGTATAAGCTGATGAGGTTGAAACGATGAGCAGGATTTACAGGAATTAAAAATAATTTACAGAATTTCGATGCAAAATTTTGTGAATTATTTTTAATCCTGTAAATCCTGCTTCCCCTGTGGTTAAAAAAAACACTTACACTATTTCAATGTTTGCTCTGTAATAGACGTACGCGCCTTTTCTGCTGGCTCCCAGCCGATTGGTTTGAACTCTTTACCTGCAAGGGCATTGTATTGCTTAAAGAAGTTTTCAATTTCAGTAACCATATCCTCGTTTAAATGCTTCAGATCCACAACGCTTTTATAACGTATCGAACGATTGGCAATACCTACGATGCGGTCGTTTCTTACTTTACTGCCATCATGTTCTGTTTGAATAGCCTCTAATACACCTAGCAGCCTGCATTCTACCAATGCACCCTGGATGGAGGGTTCATCCATCAATACCAACACATCTAACGGGTCGCCATCTTCTCCCTTCGTGCCGGGGATAAAACCAAAATCAAAAGGGAATGCCATTCCCAAAGGCATGGCTTTGTTCAATCTAAAAATTTCATACTCCGGGTTAAAATCATATTTGTACACCGATCCCCTGGTGGTTTCGATGATCACGTTGATCAGGTCTTTTTCGAACGGTGGAATTTTGTTGATGTTCATGATGGAAGGTTTATTGATGGTTTGAAAAACTTGTGCCACGAAGACACGAAGGCACAAAGGAATTTCTTAGTGCTTCTTCGTGCATTAGTGTTTTTGTGGCCTACTGTTTCAAAGCAGGAAATAACCCCGGTGGTTTGCGGTGTTGGGTACCCTGTTCGTAGGAATGAGTGTATTTGATTAAGGTTGGTTCATCAAAGGGCCGTCCCAGGAACTGCAGTCCGGCCGGCAGGTTATCATAGGTAAAACCCATTGGTACGGTGAAAGCCGGCTGTCCGGTTAATGGTGAAATTATTTGGCTGTTATCACCTTTATATCCGCTTAAATCTCCTACCCTTGCAGGTGGATTATTCCAGGTTGGATAGATGAGTACGCCAACATTATACTGGTCCATAGCTTCTACCACCGCTTTTCGGAAAGCTATCCTTTTGATATCAGTGTAGGCATCCGCACAAACACCACTGCCTTCAACCGGGTTCACCGCATTTTTAGCCTGGTATTTCAACCGCTCTTCTATATAAGGAGCATACTTGCCGGAAGCAATCAACTCGTTAAGATTTTTCACAGGACTACGGTCGCCCAAGCTGGCGAAAAAATTATTGATATCATGCTGAAACACCGGGCAACCCAGGTTCGACCTAAGCGTATCAAAATTATTTATCTGAACAGAATCCACAATTACGGCGCCTAACCGTTTGAGGTCTGCGATAGCTTTTTCAAACAACGCTTTCACCTGCGGATCAGGAGCTTTCTCACTTAACATACGTAAGACGCCTATCCGCGCACCTTTTAATCCATCCTTATCCAGGAACTGTTGATAACCGTTAGGAACTTTTCCTTCGCTGTTTTTTGTCAACGGATCTTCTTCGTCATATCCCGCCATTACTTCCAGCATGATGGTAGCATCTTTTACCGATCTTGCCATGGGTCCACCCACATCATTGCGCAGGAAGAGCGGCGCAATGCCATTCCTGCTTGTGAGTCCCAGGGTTACCCTGAAGCCAACAAGCGCATTATGTGATGAAGGTCCCCTGATAGAGTTGCCCGTATCCGTCCCCACGCCAACCGCTCCAAAGCTTGCCGCCACCGCAGCAGCAGTGCCACCGCTAGACCCGGCCGGAACATGCTCCGGATTATAAGGATTCAATGTTTCACCAGCTATCGAACTGATGGTCACCATCGGACTAAAAGCCCATTCCGCCATGTTAGATTTGGCAAGCACGATGCCACCCGCATCTTTCAATTGCCTGACAATCGTAGCATCCTTTGCAGGAGTAAAATTCTTAAACGCAATAGACCCCACGGTTGTCTGCAACCCCTGTGTATTATAGTTATCCTTAACAATAACCGGTATGCAATGAAGCGGTCGCATCTTTTTATTTTTCAACCAGTTACCATCCAGTTGCCTTGCAATAGTTAAAGCCTCCGGGTTGGTAACAATGATCGAGTTTAACTTAGTGGATTGATCATACACTTCTATCCGCCTGAGGTACATCGTCACTAACTGCTCGCAACTACAGCTACCTTTTTGCAAAGCCCGGTGAATATCCGTTATCGAAGCTTCTACCACGTTGAAACCGGTGGTGGCTTTTTGAATCCTTGGCGAGCAGGAGTGTATCAGTATTGCAAGAAGTATCACTTTAAAATGTAAGGACATGGGCTGTTTGTTTGATGATGGTGGTTCAATGATAATTAATTTTTGGGTATGCTTTGCATTATAAAATATACTTCTTATTTTACTGCTCCGCACCTTTCAAAAAGGTAATACACCATTCATTTTACAGCAATTAATTTATTGGTCTTATAAACCACCTGACAATTCTATGCGCTTCTTAGTACATCTTACCACGCAAAGTTCGTCTCAGCGGCTAACGCTTAATTATCAATATCCTTTGTCAGCAGCCATTTACAAAATCATCCACAGGTCGGATGAAGCTTATGCATCGTTCCTGCACGAGCGGGGTTATCTCTACCGAGGCAAGTCCTTCAAATTTTTCACTTTTTCCGACCTACGAACGCCGTTCTTCATAAAAGGCGACCGACTGGTGATGACTACCGGCACGGCATCTTTCACGGTATGTTTCCATGTGCCCGATGCAGCTGAAAACTTTATCAG
This sequence comes from uncultured Flavihumibacter sp., assembly GCA_964242315.1. Classification (GTDB taxonomy): domain Bacteria; phylum Bacteroidota; class Bacteroidia; order Chitinophagales; family Chitinophagaceae; genus JADCRZ01. The sequence goes on along the minus strand of CAXTDO010000031.1, from coordinate 10,769 downwards.
AGGGCTGTTCATGGATCAGCAACTGCAAATCGCAGACAGCAGGGATAAAGCTACTTTTCTGGTGCAACAGGTAATCGCTGAAAAGACACCGGTTATTGCTAACGAAGCGATGTTATTGCAAACCATGTCCCCTTTGGTTGTGGGAAGAAAGAATGAACGGGGTAATTATGATTATACTTACAATATAGGACACCACAATATGTGCTAAATTGATAAAACAACCTCACTATATGGGTCGATTGTTCAAAAATTTATTTCATATTAAAATTCCATATAGTGAGGTAATGTGAAGATAAAAATAAAAACCTATTGTTTCAAATATTTATTTCATTGGGGTAATTGAACATTTTATATATTTGTTCAAATTCTAAACAATGACTTCAAATATTCCAAAAGAAATTAACCGTCCAATATCCTGTAAACATTGTGGCAATATGATTCAAAATGATCGTGATTACGATTGTAATGTATGCAACGGTTTTAGGTTCTTAAATGAATTGATAAGCCATTTACAGAATGGAACAACATAATACGTCGTAAATCTATGTTACGAACTGATTTACAAAAATTTTATACATTTTAAATCTTAGCTAGCATATGAGACTACACTTGCATTTAAGTAATAGTAAAGAAACGATACCATTTAATTATCAATCCTATTTAACAGGAGCGCTTCATAAATGGATCGGAAGTAATAACACTGTTCATGGAAAATCTAGTTTACATTCATTTTCATGGTTACAAAATGTTGATACGTCAAAAAATGGCATAAGATTAAAATCCAATTCTTATTTTTTTATCAGCGGTTATAACGAAGTAATAATTAAAAAAATTATGAAAGGGATACTGTCTGAACCAGAGCTTTTTTTTGGTATCAGTGTTACAGATATAAAAATACAACTTGATCCAGTCTTTTTAGGAAAGGAAAAGTTTTATTCTGCAAGTCCTGTATTCATTAAAAGAAGGCTTGAAGGTAGAGAGAAGCATTTAATATACAACGACACAGACGCAGGCAAGTGTTTAATTGAAACGGTAAAGAAAAAGGCATTATTTACAAATATTGATGTCGATGGCTTGAACATATACTTTGATCAAGAATATCCGGCACCTAAATCTAAAGTCATTTATTACAAAGACATTGGTAATAAAGTAAGCATCTGCCCAATAATTGTTGAAGGCACTCCGGAACAAATTGCTTTTGTTTGGAACGTTGGTGTTGGAAACAGCACAGGTATTGGATTTGGAGCTTTAAAATGAGAATACAAATATGAAATATTTCGTTGTAAAATATTCAGGACCCTTTGGTTTTATTAAACCATGGACGGCGGTTAGGGATAGTGAAACTTTCTCACAGCAGTTTTTGACACCATCTATAATCGAAGGAATTGAAAAAAAGTTATTTCCTGAATTACTTTCACAAACTGGTATTTACAAGATTGTTGGACATAGACTTTCATACAATCAGATAAGTGCTAGTCAGGAAGTGATTCAAACAAGAGGCTGGAACTCTAACAAACAAGGAAAACAGTTTTTATTTGAAAGACCTAAAGCTATTCTTCTTAGAGGCCTGTTGCAAGAACCAACATTAAATTTGGCATTTACTTTATTAAATGATGCGGAAAAAGCATTAGAGCAGCATATTTGCTTGTGTAGGAATGAAGACATTTTGTTTCCGGAAGAAATTAAGGAGGTTTGGAAAGAAGACTTTGAGACCGACGCAGCATTGTACGCTGGCTTTGAACTTGTTTTTGAAAAAAATGACAAATCTTTCTTGGTCGGTTATAATCGGTTAAATAGTGAACAAATGTATGGATGGCTAAGAATAGTTGGTAACCCAGTAACAAATTATTAATGGATATCTTATTTGCTAAATCAGACCCGGAATGGACACCACTAGAAAACCATTTAAAACATGTTGCTTGCGCTACCACAGCTTTTGCCCGTAATTTAAACTTGAATGAACAGTTGGCTTATCGGGGTGCAATCTTACATGACATCGGAAAGGCTCATCCAGCCTTTCAAAAAAGGCTAAAAGGGATGAAAACCAAGATATTTAGACATGAAATAGCTTCACTATTTTTCCTATCATCTTTTCCTGAAGATGAACGAACCACCTTAATAGAAATGGTAGTCGGTCATCACAAATCGATAAAGAAAGATCCTGGAGATAAAGGATTATTAGATCTTGATGATGGGTATGATTACGAAAGCTTTCATCTTGGGAATTGGGAAGAATGGAGTCCAGCAGGTATCGAATTGTTAAATAAGTTTGGAATTCAAACTAAATATATTTCCAGACACGCAGCTTTAGCCAATCTTCAATTTGTTGTTAACTATTGCAAAAATAGGGTTAAGGAATATGGTTACTCAGAATGGCGCGGATTATTGATGGGAGCAGATCATTTTGCGTCTGCATTAATTGATGACACAGATAAACATGTTAAAAAAGCTTTCAAAATACCAAATCTTAAATTTTATAATCGTGAGCATGACTTATACCCATTATCAATGATGAATGCAACTTCTACCAAGAAGCATACAATGGTAGTAGCTTGCACAGGAGCAGGTAAAACAGATTTCCTGTTTAGACGTTGCAACACAAGGGTGTTTTATACATTACCGTTCCAAGCATCGATCAATGCCATGTATAAAAGAGTATCAAACGATCTTGAAAAAAACAATCCTGACCTTGACATTAGAGTTTTACATTCAGCATCTAAAGTAGTTCGAAAAAAAGAAGGAGAAGAAGAAAGCGTTTTACAATCCTTATTTGGATCATCTATAAAAATTCTAACTCCACATCAACTTGCCGCAATAGCATTTGGAATGAAAGGCTTCGAAGCCCTAATCCTTGACTTAAAGAACTGTGATATTATTTTAGACGAAATACATACTTATACCGGTATTTCTCAGGCTATTGTTCTAAAACTTGTTGAAATTCTTAAGTCTTTAAATTGCAATATTCATATTGGCACTGCAACTATGCCTTCCTTATTGTATCAAAAAATACGAAATATTCTAGGAGGTGATGTCTTAGAAGTGGCTTTGCCACAGCAAGAGTTAGATAAATTTAATAGGCATATTATCCATAAAGTTGCCTCTTTTGAGGATACAAAAGAAATTATTATTGATGCGATTTTCAATGCCAGGAAGCTACTGATAGTAGTTAACAAAGTAGAACAAGCTCAAAGTATTTATCAGGAAATGCAGGATGTATATCCTAATATACCAAAACTGTTATTACATAGCAGGTTCAAAAGAGGAGACAGAAACAATAAAGAAAAATCACTATTAGGTTTAAATCAAAACGGGATAGCAACAGGAGAATTTAATACTTCCGATAGCAGTTGCATAGTGGTTTCTACACAACTAGTAGAAGTTAGCTTAGACATAAGTTTCGATGTAATGATCACAGAAGCTGCTCCTCTTGATGCGCTGATACAAAGATTTGGAAGAATAAACAGAAAAAGGTCATTACAGACAATTGGAATACTAAAAGATGTCTATGTAATAGCTCCACCTATAAATAAAAAAGACGCTTTACCTTACGAGCTTGATATTGTTAAAAAATCCTTTGATCTATTGCCAGATAATGGCATTTTGTTAGAACGCAACCTTCAGGATATGATTGATTTAGTATTCACAGAAATAAACTTTTTAAATATAGAAGAGCATTCAATTTTTAAATCTGACGGAAGCATAACCATTGATCAATTAACCAACAGAAGCACATCAATACTCTTTGATTTATTGGAAATAGACTCTGTTTCTTGTATATGTGAATCGGATCAGGCTGAGTACGAATCAGCAAATTTTGAAAGAAGACTTGAATTAGAAATTCCAGTTCGATATTTCTCTGTTTCTAAAATGAACCAATCTCAAAAGGGAAATAAACCATTTATCATACCTGATATGGCTTACAATTATGAAAAGGGATTAGATACCAAAAAGATAAAAGAACAAAACTTTGACGTTAATAATCAAATATTATGATAACATCAATTGTCGGCAGAACTTTTCTTGATGCTTATAACGGAAAATACAAAACCAATTTGTCACCAAAGCAGTTCTTTGATAATGTTTATTTCGAATTATTTTATAATCATCCTAAATATTTACAATGGGTTACCAATTCTCCTTTTGTTCAAATGAAAACAGGTCAAAAGCCTGAAAAATTAAACCTAGAGGAAAGAAAAGAAAAACTATCTAATCTTTTTGAAAAGATAACAAATGAAGAACCTGATGCGAGTTTTGCTCTTGGATATCCGGCATCTGAAGCTAAAGAATATGCTAGCACATCGGGATTAGTAAGTGATATAAAAATTAATACCACTAGTGATGATATTTACCTATCATGGATTGGTAGTGGACTTGGCATTGGCGTAGCTGGTGGTTATACATTGTTATTTAACGACTCTGAAATTACACTTCAAACATTTGAAGGGTGGAGAACTTATCGAAAGTATTTAAATGATGACGCTCTTAACAAGTTAAGGGGTAACCAGATTAACACCTGGAATGGGCAATGGCTTGCTTATTCATTTAAACCAGCATTTGATGAGAGATTTGACTTTGCGAAATTAACTAATGAAGAGTTTTTCACGATCGAGTCCACTTTAATTGAAGTAAATACTGTTAAGTGGACTCAGCTTTTTTTTACTCTTTCACAGATGTATCCTGATATTGAATTAACAGCATACGTATATGGTTTTGGTCAAACAAATAAAACGATTGGATTCATTCCATTTCACTTTAAATCAGGAGAAAAAATCAAGTTTGTTTATAACAAGCTTTTTGGAGGGGATTATCAAATTGATAAAAAACAATTCGAAAACTTATTTGGAATGCATATAAAAAGAGCATGCGAGTTAGGTAGTGTTGGATTACAGGCTTTAAGACCTGAAAGCCTCAAAAAACTTATGTACGATAGTAAAAACATTTCATTTAATAAGGATATAGACACTATAATTTATCACGCTTATAAAACCTGGTTAGTCGCTATGTTAACAAAAAACAAAGAAGAAATTACAGACTATACACTCGAATTGGCACATACCATCTTAAAGTATAGAAACGCAGGCTCAAAAACTGATAGAAAAAATCTAATTGAGCAGGAACTTTTTGGTTCAAAAACTAAAAAAGGATTCATAGATGCACTTACAAATATGGTCAAAGATCTTGAAACTGAAGACCTAGATACCATAAAAAAGCTGAAAGATGAGCTGCATTTAATGACCAACGAAGAATATGGCTACTTCAGCACTTTACTAAAATTTGATTATGCTTTTGTAGAAAAAAAATCTTAAAATAAAACCCCAGATAACAATGAATACGATTTATGTAAGAACTTTAAAAAGAGCCGAACATACTGTTTTTTGTGTGGCCGATGGCCAAAAGCACTATTATGACACACAAGTCAATAGAAGAATTCCATTTTCAAGTGGTCAACAAGTGAAGCGGTCATTGATAGATTCCTTATGTGATATAACTAATCAGACCCCGTCTCCAACAACTTTTCTTTTTGATGTTACAAAACAAAAAGAGTTGAAGGAAGGAGAAGTCTATGCTACATGTGACCCTACTTATATAGATCAATTATTTGGAGGTTGGATGAAAGCTGCTAAAGGTGGCAAAGATAGAACTTTGAAAAGAAGAAGCCCGCTTTCGATCTCGGCAATGAGAGCCTTACATCCTTTATTAGCTGGTATGAATTCCGAAAATGCATCTTTTGATAGAAGTGACAGGCCAAACAACAAAGTTATTGTTAGAGATGAAAATGGCAAAGAGTTAAATGATGATGCAATTATTTCGTTCTTAGAAGGAAAAGACAGAAGTCTGAGCAGAAAGTGGATACCAAATAATAATAGGGCATCAGGTTTATTTGTAGTAGATATCGCTATAGACTTACGACGATTATTTTCAGTAAGCTTAAACTCCTTTGAACCTGAAATGGCTGATTCAACTATAGAAAAGCTGAAAAGCGATGGATGGATCGAATCTAAAAACGTATTTGGACCTTGCCTGGTTGCCCCTAAAATCTTAAGAGATAAATGGATTAAAGGATTGGCAAAATCTATCATAGATTGGAAAATTACATCAAATCAGTCGCGAACCTTTAGTTTAATGGATACATTGGCAATATCAATAAGTGACAATGCAAATTTAATCGCAGGCAGCATTAGAGCGAAACTTTCTGAAGATGATTCAAACAAAGCACAACCTATTATTGACGAATCTATAAAAGGTGTTGATACATTCATCACCATTCAGGCCGGTGGCTTTATTCAAACTAAAAGCGAGTCCATCGATGCACTTACAGAAGCAGAACAAAAACTAATAGAACTAATGTCTGCATATACTTACGAGAATTTTCAAACAGCAAATTAAAGAATCACAGAACTGATGCTTTTTACACAGGATATGCACCGGATTGTGCTTTTAAAAAATATTGTCCGTGCTTGCAATCCTGAACGACTGTGAGGTAAATGATCTTACAACTTATAAATCTAACGATGAAATTCCGTTTTAATATCTAATGCAGCTTACAGCCACTCATATCAACTACTACCACATCTGTCATAGAAAACTGTGGCTTTTTGGGAATGGCATCAACATGGAACAAAACTCAGAGATAGTAGCTGATGGCAAATTGCTGCATGAGACAAGTTACCCGCAACGAGCTGAAAAATATTCGGAGATAGAGATTGGCGGTAGTCAGATAGATTTTTATGATGCTAAAAATAAGGTGATCCACGAGATCAAACGATCGGATAAAATGGAGGTTGCCCATGAGTGGCAAGTAAAATATTATATCCTGCTGCTGGAACAAAACGGCATTGAAGGTGTAACGGGCATATTGGAATATCCTAAACTAAGAGAGACAAAGACCATCGAGCTTATGGAGGAAGACAAGTTGTATCTGTCTATGATCATTCATCAAATCGGAATAATTACTGAAAGTGAGCAGTGCCCGCCATTGCTGAATGCGAAAATCTGTAAAAGCTGCTCTTACTATGACTTTTGCTATTGTGCCGAGTGATATCTTTGAAACACTTAGATTTATATACATCGCAGGAAAATCATATTGCAACAGGTTAAAAATATCATGATAATAAAAAAGGCTGCATGAAATATCCTCGTCTCTTGTCATCGGGAGCTAACAATAAAGTAATTGCACTTACAGAGGAATCAGTGGCAAAGCTTTATACCGGTGATACCAGGTCTGACATTGGATCTGAAGCTGAAAAAATGAAATATGCTAACACCGTAAATGGCCTCGTTTGTACGTTTCTGCGATTGGATTATAACGACGCGCTGCAAGCGGAAATGCTGGTAATGGAGCGCATCTATCCTATTGATTACAGAGCATTTGAAGTGGAAAAAAGAGAGTCATGGCTGGATGTTTTTCTGGATGAGATCCATCAACTGCATCTTGCAGGTTTCGTGCACAGGGATATTAGGCGTCCTTCCGATCTCACAGGGCAGTTGTTTGATAATATTCTTCTCACCAATAAAGGCATCCGGTTGATAGATGTGGGCATATCAGCGTTATTGTCGCAGGTAGGTGATAAATTGTTTAAAAAATACGTTGAAACAGAACTCCTGGAGCTGGAAGAATTTAGAAGTTATTTCTTAACGAGATAAATAGGTAAGTTATTGAAATCTGAAAAGCTTTCTTGCCATGAAAAAGTCATACTATCTTTTTAATCCCGGCCGCCTGAGCAGGAAAGACAACACCTTAAAGTTTACGCCTGTAGACGAAGAGGGCAATGAAGCTCCGACCAAATATATTCCCATTGAAACGGTAGATAACCTGTATTCATTTGGCAGTCTCGATGCCAACAGTGCTATGTTTAACTTCCTGGGAAAGGCTCATATCAGCGTTCATTTTTTTGATTACTACGAACATTATACGGGTTCATTTATGTCGAAGGAGTATTTGCTTGCGGGCAAGATGCTGATAGCCCAGGCAACAGCATACGGTGATTCAAAAAAGCGAATGTTGATAGCATCCAAGCTAATAGAGGCGGCAGCATTTAACATGGTCAAAAACCTGCGGTATTATAACAACAGGGAAAAGGATACTAGCGGCCCGATTGAAAAAATAGAAAGTCTGGCGCTGCAATTGCCGTTTGCAACGGACATCCCCACCCTGATGGGATTGGAAGGTAACATTCGCATGAGTTATTATGATGCATTCGGTGTGATTATTAATGACTTCAGCATGGGCAACAGGAGTAAGCAACCTCCCGGCAATGAAGTGAATGCTATGGTATCATTTGTAAACAGCATGTGTTATACTTTGTGTCTGGATATGATCTACCACACACAGTTAAATCCCACGATCAGTTTCCTGCATCAGCCTGGCGAACGCAGGTTCTCTCTGGCACTCGATCTGGCTGAAATTTTTAAGCCCATTTTAGCAGACCGGCTGATCTTCTCATTGATGAACAAGAAGCAAATTCAACCGTCTGATTTCGACAACCGGCTCAATAGCTGCTTGCTAAAAGACAGCGGACGCAAAACAGTAGTCAAAGCCTGGGATGAAAAGCTGAACGAAACCATCAAACATCGTTCGCTGGGTCGCCATGTTAGTTACAGGCACCTGGTAAAACTGGAATGTTATAAGTTAAGCAAACACATACTGGGAATAGAAGATTATAAACCTTTTAAAGCCTGGTGGTAATGATTTAAATTGAGTTAGCTTAATTCAACAGATCATGTATATAATCCTGGTGTACGATATGGATCAAAAAAGAGTGGGTAAAATGCTGAAACTTTGCAGGCGTTACTTGAATTGGATACAGAACAGTGTATTTGAAGGCGAACTGACAGACGTAAAACTAAAAGAGCTGCTTCATGAAGCCAAAGGCATTATGAAAGAAGAAACAGACAGTATCATTGTATTTAAAAGCAGGCAGGAAAAGTGGCTGGATAAAATGATTATAGGCAAAGAGAAAAATAACCTTGACAATTTAATATAGTTGTCGTTCAAAGGTTTTACGAATCAAAAAGCAGCCAACAAGTTCTTTGAAATATTGGAATCCTTTATGAATAAGGATTTGGGAGGTTGTCGAAGACAGGCGGCAATCATATCTTTAAAGTTCGACGCAACATTTATAAAAAAACAGCTATTTTAGCGTAGCAAACAGCTTGATTTTCAGGCTGTTTTTGCTGCGCTGGAAACGGCTTTTAATCGCACCGTGAAGGAATTGAAATTGTCCCGGTAGTAATTCTACTTAACTTAGTTCTGGACTTTTAATCGCACCGTGAAGGAATTGAAATATCCCAATCAGTTTGCATACCGGCCAACATCAAGCCTTTTAATCGCACCGTGAAGGAATTGAAATACAATTTCATTAAACTCAGCGGCGGTGTGTACGGACCTTTTAATCGCACCGTGAAGGAATTGAAATCCTCCGTAAGGACTGCCACCACCCACAGCGTCCATTTCTTTTAATCGCACCGTGAAGGAATTGAAATGCATGAGTTTTAATGAAGTCATTGAATTTTTTCGCACTTTTAATCGCACCGTGAAGGAATTGAAATTTGAAACGCAGTACAGTACTGCGTTTCATTTTTTAACTTTTAATCGCACCGTGAAGGAATTGAAATGGTCCTTGCCAACCGTGCTAACAGGATCAATCATACGCTTTTAATCGCACCGTGAAGGAATTGAAATCATATTCATTGCAGAAGATCGAATCTGACTTAAAAACTTTTAATCGCACCGTGAAGGAATTGAAATTTGATTGGAAAGTAATTGGATTTGCTGTTGCCATGGCTTTTAATCGCACCGTGAAGGAATTGAAATGCAGCAGGATAAATACGTGGTGCAGGATAGGCGCCCTCTTTTAATCGCACCGTGAAGGAATTGAAATACAGGTGTTACGCCATCAGCCGTCGCTGTACAGAAATCTTTTAATCGCACCGTGAAGGAATTGAAATTAAATCACTGGAGTCACAGAAAGACACATTTGCCCAGCTTTTAATCGCACCGTGAAGGAATTGAAATTACATTTAACGCAACGGGTTAAAGACACAGGCTTAACCTTTTAATCGCACCGTGAAGGAATTGAAATACTTGAAGTTCCCGGTTATGTTGCCGGTTCATCTTTCACTTTTAATCGCACCGTGAAGGAATTGAAATGCAAGGAAAGCTATTGATATGCTGAAGGAAGCGGTTACTTTTAATCGCACCGTGAAGGAATTGAAATGAACGTCATCGATGCTGACTACATCACCAGGTACGTTCTTTTAATCGCACCGTGAAGGAATTGAAATTGAATTCCTGCAGCATCTTGTAATTCTCATTACCCTGCTTTTAATCGCACCGTGAAGGAATTGAAATTAAATAGTCTTCATAGCGCTGCAGGTATGCCGGCGTGCTTTTAATCGCACCGTGAAGGAATTGAAATATTATTCCCATGTTATATATATTCCCTGGGAAATTACTTTTAATCGCACCGTGAAGGAATTGAAATGCAACGGTGGTATAAATGTAAACGCTGGCCATGATACTTTTAATCGCACCGTGAAGGAATTGAAATGCAGAAAGTTTACAGTCATTGTCGCTGGCTTTTGGCCTTTTAATCGCACCGTGAAGGAATTGAAATAAAGCTATTCAACGAGGCTTATATAAGTATGAGGGTCTTTTAATCGCACCGTGAAGGAATTGAAATGTAAATGCGGGCAGGACGATGCCTAGTGTTATAGACCTTTTAATCGCACCGTGAAGGAATTGAAATACCTCGCGGCCTTAAGAAAGC
>CAXTDO010000030.1:0-17443 GCA_964242315.1 uncultured Flavihumibacter sp. | reverse complement strand
ATCAGAACGGGGATAATAACTTTATTGTTTTTTTTGGCATCATTTGCAATTCGAAGATGATTCGGTCCCCACCCCGCATTACCAAGAAATACCACTACTACAGGAGCAGCTTTGTATTGCTTCTGTTCCATCTCATCAACCGCACTACCATAACGAACATCCCTGGACCAGAAAAATGTCGTTAACCCTTCATTTTCTATGTTTTTGACAATAACTTCAAGCTGATCACTTTCTTGTTCGTTATAAAGAATAAATGCATTGACGATTGGATCTGACATTAGCGTGTATTTTTAAATAGCTTGAATAACATAAGAATATATGATCCAGGGAATAGGAATGATCAATAGCTTTACGTTCTTAACCAAATAAAAGGGTCGAGGATTAATTTACAGTAATTGTGATTTACATCGGATGGTTTAATTTAAACACATTAATCCAGCTTTGCAAGCATTTAGATACTTAATTTGTTGTATAGAATTGTCGTGTGAATTGCTATCAGCTATCAGCCGTCGGGTATCAGCAGGTTAAAACCTGATAAGCTTTCCTCCTGATAGCCTAATGAATAATTTACGTGTGACATGACACTTGTGGTAAAATTAATACGAGTGCCCTGCTTGTATCAACCGGTTAACACGAATTGTATTATTTTGTGTACGGTTATTAATTATGCTACAATGGTACAAATCTGATATCGGGGATCTGACAAAAAGAATTTTCTTTGTTTTGTTAACCACCTTTTTACTGCGGGTTATCTTTTTGTTTGCCAACTATCATTACTTCTCCGATCTCGGTGTATCGTTGATATGGAAAGCACTGGTGTATTCCATCAGAATAGATATAGCAACCGTGTTATTGATCAACGGCTTCCTGTTATTGTTGGCAACAAGTTTTCCTCTTGCTTTTCATAGATGGCGAAAAATATTTTTAAACATATTTACACTTCTAAACGGTTGCCTGATCATTTTATCGGTTTGCGATAACATGTATTTTACTTATACGCAACGCCGCATCAACTACGAGGTGGTGTTCCTGATTTCACAGTCCTTTACCATGAAGCTGGTATTGTTCTATTGCAAAAACGGATGGTATTGGTTGTTGTTGCTGGCAGGATATTTTCTATTGTACAGAAGAATATTTACACATCGGAATGATTCAGTGACATTGATTGGTAAAAACAGGATACTAAGCTCTATAATAGTTGCAGCCCTGTGTTGTATTGCCATACGCGGATTTGAATCACGGCCCTTGTCCCCAAGTACCGTATTGCTCTACTTTCCTTCAAAAGTTATTAATCTTGCTTCCAATACCGGTTTCAACCTGTTGTATTCTTATTATAAAGGTCAGAAGCCATTAGTAGATAAAAATTACTTCAATGCCGGTGATCTTGACAAGCAGTTCCGGATATTTCATCAGGAGATACAAAAGGGCAACGCAAATAAACCCAATATTGTTTTACTGGTAATGGAAAGCTTTGCAAGAGACTACCTCGACAGCTCCAGTAAGTTCAAAGCGTACACACCTTTTCTTGATTCATTGATGACACAGAGCCTGGTGTTCCGGAACGCATTCAACAATGGCAGGGAATCAACCCATGGCCTGGTGGCTATTCTGGCCAGTCTGCCGCCTTTTATGCAGGTACCCTATTATCATTCGCAATATCATGCGGCTTCCATACGCGGCATAGGGAAAATTTTAAGTGAAAATGGTTACGACTGCAGTTTTTTTCTGGGCGATGTGGATGATTCGTTCGGATTTAAAGAGTTTACTCATTCAATTGGTATTAATCATTATTACAGCAGGAAAGATTTTGGTGATGATCGTTTTTATAACGGCGCGTGGGGCATTCATGATGAGAATTTCTTTCTGTACGCCGCAGGCGTTCTTGCAAAAAAGCGGTCTCCATTTTTTGCTACCCTTTATAATGTTTCTTCACACCCGCCTTATATTATTCCTGAAAACCTGCAGAAGCAATTTGCCATCCCGGGTCAGAATGCAGCCCAAAACAGCGTATCTTATGTGGATCATGCTTACCATTCTTTTTTTGAAAAAATAAAAAATGAAAAATGGTTTAGTAACACCATCTTTATTTTTATTGCCGATCATTTTCTTTCACCTTCCGATAAAAAGCAATTTACTGCTGTGAACATCAATGCCATTCCATTTTTTATTTATGCTCCCGGTATGCCGTTGTTAAAAGGTAATGGTAACTATGTGGTACAGCAATTAGATGTTGTGCCTACCATTTTACAATTTGCCGGATACAATGGCGGGTACATGAGCTTTGGAACAACAGTATTGAATGCAACATCACCCCGGTACGCTGTGCAAAAAATGGATTATCTGTTTCAGATTATAGACAGCAGTTATGTGCTTGGCCTGAATTCAGATAATGATGCGGTGATGTATCTCTATAATTATAAAACGGATACATTATTAAAGAAAAATCTTTTTCATGATCTTGTGATGATTAATAAAAAGCAGGAATTAGAAAACCGGTTGAAAGCGATGATTCAACGGTATAATAACGGGTTTCAAAATAACCGGTTGTTGTATTGAGTGTTTTTTTAACCACAGAGTACACAGAGGAAACACAGAGGGCGCAGAGGGTTTCCTCTGCGCCCTCTGTGTTTCCTCCTCTGTGTACTCTGTGGTTAAAAAACACTTTCAATACGTAATTTCATACTCAACAATCCTGTATATGAAAAAGAAAGGGGCATTCTTTTTACTTGGAATCATTATTACGCTGTTAATCATTTACAGCAATCATCTGCTTTTTTACTTCCAGGCCCAACGCTTAAAGAAGCACATTGCCATGCAGGCGTCAATTTATAAAGATGGCAAAACCGGTTTCTGCAACCTGCATCCCTACTCTAAAACATGGGCACACCGCGTTAATACCCTGGAACGCTTTAAGTTTTTATCTGACCATTTTCAGGGTTTCGAGATGGATATTGTCTTTGATGAAAAGCGGAACTTTTTGGATGTAAGGCATCCCCCTGCCACCAGTATCAGTTTATCTTTTGAAAAGTATTTGCAGACTCCGGAAAGTAAGGACAAATTTTTCTGGCTCGATTTAAAAAACTTAACTGATAGTAACGAAGCCCCGGTTTTAAATTGTTTCACCCGGCTCAACAATCAGTATCAGATTCGAAATAAAATAATTGTCGAATCTGATAACATCATTCCGCTAAGTAAAATATCTGAAGCCGGTTATTTTACCAGCTACTATTACGACTGGAATTCGTACCATAATTTTATGAACTATAAAAATGAAGCATCAAGAGATACAATATTTAAAAAGATTGATGCTGTTTCCCAAGACGTATTGATGTATGATACTTTACTAAACAGGTTTCCTTTAAAGCCCAGACTTACCTGGGCGCTGTCTATAAAAAATTATTTGTCTGACAGTTTGTTTACTTCATTGGATCATGATAAAAGATTACTGGTGTACCTGGTTAACGTGAAGAGCCCGCATTACAGATGATTTAATTTTTTAAGAATGATTTGGTAACTGATGACTTAGGCGTTTTTACGGTTAAAAAGTAAATACCCTTTTTAAGGTTGGAAGCAGGAAGGGAAAGAAGTGTGTTTCCCAAAGGAACAGTTGACTGCCGCCGGTATAGCAGGTGACCATCGGCATTGGTGATCTGCAATTGCAGTGTAACAGCTTCGTTTGATATAATGTTCAGCATTACATGATCATAAACAGGATTCCGTATGATAGCATAGCTGAAATCAGGGATATCGAAGAAAACATTTTTAATGGTTGAATAGGAATAATGGCCATCATTATCTACTTCCTTTAAACGGTAATAGTTATTTCCTTTGTAGGGATTCAGGTCAACAAACTGATAGCTGTTATCCGGCAGCCCGGTCTTTGCCGTTACACTGCCAATACTATCATAGCGTATGCCATCGGCACTTCGTTGTATCATAAAATAACTAGTGTTCCGGTCTTCGGTAGTGTTCCAGTTAACGATCACCTGGTTGTTATATTTAAGGGCTGAAAACCTGCTAATTTTTACAGGAAGGGCAACTTCGGAGGTAGAAAATTTCCATAGATCATTCAGGTAAACAATATAATGGCTCCCGTTATCACCCGAGCCGCCAAACATCCATAAGCTGCCTGAGAGGTCGCTCCAGCCAACTGCTCCAACCCTTGCTCCCGGAGCGTTTGCGGAATCTGTGGTTCCTTTGGTTCCATACGCTACTTTTGCGTTAAGGATGGTATCACCGCTCATCCAGGTCCAGATAACATTGCCCGGATCAAATTGCCAGAGATCATTGGCCCCCGATCCGCCGAACAACCAGCATTTGCCGTATGCATCCGTCCAGCTTACTGAGTTGTTTTTCGGACCAGGCCAGTTTTCAGGAGCGGCGACACCCTTTTTACCATAAACCGGTTTTTGTCCCAGGTAAGGATCTCCCTGCACATATGTCCATAAATTTGTTTGCAGATCATATTTCCAGAGATCATTCAATCCTGAAGATCCACTGAACAGCCATAAATTGCCTGCTGTATCTTTCCAACCTGCTGCCCCTGCTTTCGCACCTGGTTTATTAGCAGGATCTGCAACGCCTTTCGTTCCATAAACCGGTGGTAAAGGATGTTGGTAATCTGCGGCGATGCTGTCTCCGCTCATCCAGGTCCATTGTTTATTACTCATATCAAATTTCCATAGGTCATTTAAAGTGCCATCGGCATAAAGGTTAAAGCAAGCTCCTCCAAAAAGCCAGAGATTTCCATTATTATCTTTCAGGCCTACGGAGTTAAACCTGGGCGAAGGTTTATTAGCAGCGTTTGCGATCCCTTTCAATCCATATAATCCGCGTCTTGGGTTTTCAAGGGTGCTCACTGTACTGTCGCCACTTACCCATGTCCAACGGTCGTTTCTAGGGTCATACATCCACAGGTCATTCAGAGTTCCAATAGAGCCTGATTCCAATGTCTTCAATCCACCGAACAACCAAAGATTTCCATTATTGTCAGTCAGGCTTATAGCGGATTTTCTGGCGCCGGGATTGGTAGTAGCGTCCGGCACTCCTTTTGAGCCATAAACAGCTTTTTGATTTACCAGGGTATCTCCATTTACCAATGCCCATTGTTTCGAAACGTGATCGAGCTTCCACAGATCATGAAAATAATTTGTATAATACGGAGATAAAGAAGTTCCTCCTCCGAACAACCAGAGATCCCCTGAGGCATCGGTCCAGCTAACAGCCTCTTCACGTGCTGCCGGTTTATTGGCCACGCTGGCAATGCCTTTTATGCCGTAAGCGCTTAACGGATAGAAACTGGCATCTCCGCTCGTCCAGGTCCATTGACCTGTATTGACATCAAGCTTCCATAGGTCATTAAAATTATGATTACCACCATTTACAGGTTTGCCATAGCCGCCAAATAACCAGAAGTTGCCTGTTGCATCTCTCCAGCTTAATGAATTGGATCTTGCAGCCGGTTTGTTCGTAACTGCTGGTATTCCCTTTGTTCCATAGACACCAGGCGCATCCAGAGAAGAATCGCCCCCTATCCATGCCCATAAGTTTGTCATTGGCTCATATTTCCAGAGGTCGTTACGTGTTTTCCAGGTAATGCCCTGAATTTCCTGTAAGCCGCCAAACAACCAAAAACCGCCTGAACTGTCTGACCAGCTTTGCGCTCCCGATCTGCCCCCCGGGGTATTTGACGAAGCTGCAATTGATTGTGTTCCATAAACAGGTTTTGTGTTAACCGTACTATCACCGCTTATCCAGGCCCATTGATTGGTGGTGATATCATACTTCCATAGATCGTTGAAATAAATAGTTGATGAAACGGGACCTGTTAAATCCCTCCGTCCGCCGAAAAGCCAGATGTTTCCGGAGGCATCAGTCCAGCCAACTGCTCCGGAACGTGCTCCCGGCTTATTAGCCGCATCCGCTATTCCTTTCGTTCCAAAAACACTTTGCAGACTGGTATTATTTCCAAACACGGCAGCAGTAGTGTCTCCACTCATCCATGCCCATTGGTTGGTACTGCTGTTATATTTCCAAAGATCATTTCTGATTCCAAACCCGTTTGAGGCAAAGCCGGTTCCGCCTAAAAGCCAAAAATTACCGGCAGCATCTGTCCAACTGATTGCGCTATTACGTGCGCCCGGGGTGTTGGTATCATTGGCAACACCTTTTGTTCCGTGAACACTCCTGGTGGACGAAACGTTGCTGCCGTTTACCCATGTCCATAAATTGCTGGCTGGCTCATACTTCCACAGATCACCAAAATACGCTGTAAACCTGGCATTTACATTATCCAGATAAAATCCTCCATAAAGCCATAGGCTACCGTCAGCGCCGTTCCATGTGATGGCACCCTGCCGGGCTCCAGGTTTGTTTGAAACAGCGGGAATGCCTTTTGTTCCATAAACACCAGGTTGGTCGGTGGTATTGTCGCCACTTATCCAGGTCCACAAATTAGTGCTGGCATTATATTTCCATAAATCATTCAGGTTCTGTGCCGGATAAAGGCCACTTGAAAAATACCGGTGCCCACCAAATAACCATAGTTCACCGGAGGCATTTTTCCAGCTTACTGCCTCAGCCCTTTCTCCGGGATGATTGGCAAAATTTGCCACCCCTTTTGTTCCGTAAATGCCGGTGGGATAAGAAGAAATATCACCACCCTCCCAGGACCAGGTATTTTTATTTTGGGCAGAAAGAATCAGACAAGACAGGCAGGATGTAAGAAGCAGGCAGCTCTTTTTCATGGCAATAGCTTAATGTGTTATCGTTTAATATCCCTGTTTGATAAGATACAGATATACAATAAAGCTTTCGTTGGAGAAATGCAGTTCTAAATTAGATAAAAGAATGATAGTTCACAAGAGAGAAATGAAGTGGATAATGCAGCAGGATTTGTGAGATTTTTTTAACCGCAGAGTGCACAGAGGAGGAAACACAGAGGGCGCAGAGGGTTTCCTCTGCGCCCTCTGTGTTTCCTCCTCTGTGCACTCCTGTGGTTAAAAAACTGTTTGAACATCTGACACAAATGTCAATATTCTAACTCACCCCGGCACCAGGATTGATTGCTGCATCGGGGTTTACAAAATGCAGTTTGCCTCCATCATCTTCAGCCATCAAAATCATACCATTGCTTTCTATGCCCCTCATTTTGCGTGGTGCCAGGTTGGCAACTACCACCACTTGCTTTCCCAGAATTTCTTCAGGTTTAAAGTGAAGGGCAATACCTGATACGATGGTTCTTTTCTCAGTTCCAAGGTCTACTTCCAGTTTTAACAGCTTATCGGCTTTTTCAACTTTTTCGGCGGTAATGATAGTGCCTACTTTAAGGTCGAGCTTGGCAAAGTCGTCGTAAACGATCTGTGACTTACTGTTTTCAACGGCAGGTTTTGTTTCTTCCATAGGTGTAGTTTGTTGTTGAATTTTTGTGGTTTGATCTTTGATCTTTTGTGCCTTTACGGCGGTTGCCTGTAGCTTCACCATTTGCTCAGCAATTTCCGAATCTTCAATTTTCCTGAACAGCAATTGAGGTTCGCGTAAACTATAACCCACACTAAGCAGTTTACTTTTACCTCCATTCTCCCATTCCAGCATTTTAGGAACCACCTTCATCATGTGACACATTTTAAGTGCGGTAACAGGTAAGAACGGATTGATAAAAATTGCCAGGTTAGCAGTAAGCTGTAAGCAAATATGCAGGCAGTTGTCTATTAAGTGCTGCGCATTCTCACGGCCTTCAATAGACGATGAAGACGTTAATGATCTTGCAGTTATCCATGGTTGTTTTTCCTGCATATATTTGTTACCCTTCCTCGAAAATTCCACCACCTCAAACAATGCGTCGCGGAATTTATATGCTTCTATCAAGTTTTCGATGCGGCTTTTAGCTTTCTCAAATTCAGCCATCATGTTTTTGTCGGTATCATCCAGTAAAGAAGTGTGTAGTACAGGAACTTTGCCGCCGCAAAGCTTATGTAGCAAAACAAAAGTTCTGTTTACAAAATTACCTGTTATGGAAGCCAGTTCATTGTTGTTGGCATCCTGAAAGCCTTTCCAGGTAAATTCACTGTCTTTTGTTTCGGGTGAAATGGTGGTGAGGTAATAGCGTAATACATCTGCCATGATTTCACCGCCGTTATCTTTTTTTATCCAGTCATTTATATAATCATCCATTTCGATGCTCCAGCCGCGGCTGGTGCTCATTTTGTCGCCTTCCAGGTTCATGAACTCATTGCTGGGAACATTATCCGGAACGATGTTGCCATGCAGTTTAAGCATCACCGGAAAGATGATGCAATGGAAAACAATGTTATCCTTTCCAATGAAATGAATCAGCCTGGTATCCTTATCATACCAGTAAGGTTGCCAGTCTTTATTATTGTTAATAGCCCATTGTTTTGTAGCGCTTATATAGCCTATCGGCGCATCGAACCATACATACAGTACTTTGCCGGCAGCTTCGGCCAGTGGTACAGGTATGCCCCAGTCGAGATCACGGGTTACGGCTCTTGGCTGCAAGCCTGCGTCCAGCCAGCTTTTGCATTGGCCCAGTACATTCGGTTTCCAGTCGCCCGCATGTTCTTTCAGGATCCATTCACGCAGCCACTCTTCATGTTTATTGAGCGGCAGATACCAGTGTTTGGTAAGCTTTTTTATTGGCGGCTTTCCGCTTAGGGTGCTTCTCGGATTGATCAATTGGTCAGGACTCAGTGAGCTTCCGCAATTTTCGCACTGGTCGCCAAATGCATTGGGGTAACCGCAAACCGGGCAGGTACCTGCGATATACCTGTCTGCCAGGAAGGTATTGGCTTGCTCATCAAAATATTGTTCATTTTCTTTTTCTTCCAGATCGCCCTGGTTGTAAAGGACTGTAAAAAATTCCTGTGCCGTTTCGTGGTGAAGTGGTTCGGTAGTGCGGTGATAAATATCGAATGAGATACCCAGGTCAAATAAGTTTTGTTTTAGGATCTCATGGTACTTATCCACTATGGCTCTTGGGGTAGTATTTTCTTTCATAGCCTGGATAGTGATAGCGGCGCCATGTTCATCGCTTCCGCAAACATATACTACATCTCTTTTCTGCGCCCGCAGGTAACGTACATAAATATCCGACGGCAGGTAGGCGCCCGCAAGGTGACCAATATGTTTCAGGCCATTGGCATAGGGCAACGCTGCGGTTATAAGATATCGCTTTGATTCGTTCATCTTTTAATATTACATTTAATGACTCTTCTTACAAAAATAGTTATTTGAGTCCTGATAAAGAGTTTTTTAACCACAGAGAACGCAGAGGAGGAAACGCAGAGGGTGCGGAGAATTCCTCTGCGCCCTCTGCGTTTCCTCCTCTGCGTTCTCTGTGGTTAAAAAACTTTCATAACATTAATAAACATGACATACACACCTCCCTATCTTAAAAAAGGCAACACAATAGGTATCGTTTGCCCGTCAGGGTTTATGCCCATTGAAAAGGCGCAGACCTGTATCAGAACCCTCAAAGAATGGGGCTATAGTGTTAAGATCGGCAGCACACTTGAAAGTAGTTCTACAAATTATTTTTCAGGAACTGACGATGAGCGCCTGAATGATTTTCAGCAAATGCTTGACGATGATAGCGTGCATGCAATTTTATGTGCACGCGGAGGCTACGGCTTTGGAAGAATCATAGACAGGATTAATTTTTCAGCCATTAATAAAAAACCGAAATGGATCATCGGCTTTAGTGATATTACCATATTGCATGCGCATTTATATACCAATTACAAGATTGCCTCTATGCATGCGCCTATGGCGGCAGCATTCAATGTTGACGAGCATAGCAACATCTATATAGAATCGTTGCGTAAAACTTTGGCAGGTGTAAAATCAAAATACGAATGTGCGCCACACACGTTTAACAACAGGGGCAAAGCGATTGCAGAACTGGTGGGTGGTAACCTTACTTTGATAGCAAATCTTATCGGTACTCCTTCCGGCTTTAAAAACAAAGAAAAAATTTTGTTCCTGGAAGATGTAGGCGAATACCTGTACAATGTAGACAGGATGTTGTACCAACTCAAACGAAGCGGCCAATTAAAAAAGCTTGCCGGACTGATCATCGGCGGTTTCACAGATAGTAAGGACACCGAGCGTCCTTTTGGCAAAACAGTTTATGAGATCATACACGATATCGTGAAAGAGTATGATTATCCGGTGTGTTATGGCTTTCCGGTAAGTCACGAGAAAGAGAATGTTGCTTTGAAAGTGGGGGTGAGGTATAAACTGAAGGTGGGGAGGAATAAGGTGGTGCTGGAAGAGTAGACGGTAATCTGAATGTGAGCCGGAACAGATATAATTAAAAAAGGCGGCCTTTAGATAGGCCGCCTTTAAAATGCATGTTGGTGCTTTTAGTTTTTAACCAGTTTAATATTAATTGTTTTTGATCCTTGCGTTATTGCTGTGAAATAAACTCCGGGAGCATAATGGTTACCGAAGTTCAGTATGCTGCCTGATGTGATGTTGCTTTTTACATCAACTACCCTTCCGGCTATATCCACAACTTTCATAGTTATCTTATCCTTGCTGTTATCGCTGACTACCTTAACCTTAAAGCTGGTATTTGTTGGGTTAGGATAAGCAATCGCGTTAAACAGGTGTCCATCCGCTTCATTTATTCTGGCGCTTTGTGAGCTTATAGCATCCATAGGTGTTGCGGTACTGCACAATACGGTAATGCTGAAGCAGCAGGTATCCCTGATTTGGGTGAACGTGTTAGTTCTTTCATAACAGATACTATAAGTGCCTGCTTTCAACGAGTCGCCGTTTGTCGGGCCTGAAATCTGCCTGTAGGTAATCAAAGCCGAATCATATTCTGCCAGGTATTTGGCAATAGTGCTGCCGCTGTTATCGTTCCATCTGGCAAGCGAATCGTAATACCCGTTTATATGCACAAATGGCTCGAAGACTGTTGGATTGTTAGGCTCCATATACAGGTTGTTAGGCTCGCCAGGTATCCAGTTAGTAAAGGTCAGCGGTTCGCCTGTTACCCATACAAAGCTGCCAACAGTGCCGGTGTTACGCAAACCAATCCAGGTGTAGCTGAACCGCAAATTAAAGTTAGCCATTACAAAGTTGTTTTCGGCTGCACTGGTAATGGAGATAAGATGTGCCCCTACAGCGCGAGATGAACTGATAGCGTTTGCCCAGTTATACTGGTCGGTAGACTCATAATAGCCATGTCCGTTGAAAGTGCCCTTGTATATGAGGTAGGCCGGTGCCATGTTAACGCCGCTCGCTACAGCAATCGTATCAGGGAACATAGCGGTAGGTACATTCCAGGTTACCTTGGCCATGCAGGTGACGGGATTTGCTATGATGGTGTCATCCAGAGGGCAGTTTACAATAGGTGGACGAGAGCACGCAATCAGATAGTCATTATTTACTCCACTTTTAACTCCTGTTCCTGTATTGCCAATGATAACGGGCGAAGGTGAATATCCACTCAGCGTAAATCTTCCTGTAATTCTATAATCGAAGCCTGCAAGGCTAGCATTAAGGCCAAGGTTTGCCGGGTTAATGCTAAAACAGTAAGAAGAATCTGCTGTGTAAGTTGATATAGCAGGACTTGTTATTGTTCTTACTAAATTGCTATTTTGATAAATATCCATTGATGCTGTGACGGTACCCACAGTAGTGTTTCCGGAAGAGATTACTTTAGGGAGTGTATATTTAATACAAATATTTCCCGTGCCACAACTATCAACACGACCAAGTGGTAACAGAACATTACCTTGAACAAGGGAATCTTTAGGATCAGGAGGAGGCGGGGGAGCAGGACAGTTGCTGGAAAAGAGGTTGTCAAGATAGGCGTATCCAAAATGTCCACTCAAATTACAATCTTTTACATTAAAAATTACGATGACAGTTTTACCTATATATCTGGAAAGATCGATTTGAACACTGCTCCAATTTCTATAAACCAATTTTTCAGATTGGTAAATTTTATTCTGAAAAAAAGGATTGTTAGCGTCTGCAACCGCTATATTACTTCCATTTCCCAAATCACAGACATTCGGTAACTCGAGGCCGGTAGCGCAATCATAGACTCTTACGCTAAATGCCGGTTGGTCGTCATGAGCATGCCCCGGATCCTGTAATACTAATGAATAATAAAAGCCTAATACATTTTCATTAGCGTCTACTTGAATTGTTTTGGCGATAAGCTCCGTTCCCAGTCCGTTTACTGCATTACCTAATCTAAGTGCCCGGTTACCTCCATTAGACGCTACAAGAGGAATTCCGGCAATAGGGTCAGCACCATCTGACTTGTTTACAATGGTCTGATGTGAAGTAGAATTGTACAAATCACCCGAAATAAATCCGTAAGTAAGAGCAAAAGGATTGGGGTAAAGACCACTGGACCATAACCCATATGCTCCTGTATATTGAGTTTGATCTAATCCGGTTTCAAAATCACTGTTTGAACAATAAGGCCGCACCTTACTGCAATAGGTGTCCGAAGGGAGGGCATTTGTACCTGGGCCAGCATTAGGTATTATACTATTAAATACATTTGTTTGATTGGCATAAACATGTGCATTAATTTCTACAAACCTCTCAAAAGATATTTCCGGATTCTTAATGCCATTATATATCAATTGTAGTTTGGCTCTTACTTCTTTTGATGGCATTTGCTGAGCAAAACTGCTGCTTGCTATCAGCAAACATACAGCCATCATTAATTTAAATAAATGTTTATTTCTTTTCATAATTAGAATATTTCTTTTTTATATGTTGGTTGATCTTAGATAATACGTATAACAAGCGTGAAAATAATTGCTTCCACATGCATCAATATAGTTTCAAACTTGCAGTATGATTCGGGAGCGTATAGTGTACTACGTTATATCCTTATGTTAACTGGTTTAATGGTATCAATTCGGGTGCAACGCAGTAAAAAAAGTAAACAGGTCAGCGCTAAGGCCCGCAGTAAGGTTGCCAAAAACGTTCTTTATAATATTTAACGAGATTGTTCTTATTCAATGCAAGGCAATACTTAATAAACATACCTATGTTTTTAGCTTACAATAATAGATCAGCTATACCTTCCACCATAATGGCAGACAGATGATACGATAGTTTAATAGGTACGTGATAACATTGTCATGTAAACAACACCAGCCATTAAAGGCATTGTTATTTCCGATGACTTAAGTTGACAATTCGCCAAGGCTTAATTAAAAATCAGGAAAACCGTTTGGTTTTATACACAGGATATGTATTCAGAAAGTAAAAGGAAATGCTCATTAAAAGTATCTTTTAATAGCAAAAATTATATAATTTTTAAAAAAATTAAATTAATGAAGGGATGTTCAAATGAGCATCTACAGGGTAGCGGATTGAGTGATAAAAATATATTAGGCTTTTTGAATATGCAAGTTTTTTTAACTTTATTTTCCAAAGATGATCTTGAAGTTTGTAGATTTTGTAGTTGCACAAACTATAGAGAGGTTATTTATCGCAGCAAGACTTAACCCTAACCTAGCGAAGCGAATGAGCTTCGCTAGGTTAGAGGTCTTTATAGGTCCGAATTGAAGACTTTAGTGAACTCTTACCGCAACAACGAATCAATTGTTGCCGACACTACCTGGTAATCATACA
Source organism: uncultured Flavihumibacter sp. (assembly GCA_964242315.1). Lineage (GTDB taxonomy): Bacteria > Bacteroidota > Bacteroidia > Chitinophagales > Chitinophagaceae > JADCRZ01. The sequence goes on along the minus strand of CAXTDO010000030.1, from coordinate 3,808 downwards.
AATCAACATGTGTTCCCCCATTCACGGTAATAAACTTATCACCAGGTTTTAATAATGGAGCTAACCTTACCGAGTTTCTGTAAGGCACCGTCCGGTCGTTCGTTCCATGAAATATAACTACCGGATCGGTTACTTTTGGCAGGTTTTCAAAGGTGGGAAATTGATATTGTATCATACGGTTAACCGGGTATATGGGCAGATAGTATCCGAACAAAGCAGGTAAACTGTAATAAGGCGTTTCCAGTATCAGATAACGGCAATTCCTCACTGCCGCAAGTTGGGCGGCAACACCTGTTCCTAAAGATTTACCATAAAAAATCAATTGCTTTGCAGGATACCTGGTGCGGGCAAGCTTGTACATCAGCAGGGCCCATTCGTTCACTATCTTTTCTGAAAAAACACCGGTGCTTTTTCCATAGCCGGGATAATCGATCATCCACACTTCATAGCCTGACTTTGTAAAATAAGGAGCAAATTTTTTATACCACGATATGTTTGTACGGTTGCCATGAAAATAAAGCACGATTCCTTTGGGTGCGCTGTCGCGACACAAAAACTGAATAATATTTATGTTGGTAGATGCATCATAAGCAATATCTACCTCTTTAAAAGGAATATCGAAATTATATTGATAGCCACGCGGCAGCTTTACGGGACGGAAAAGTATATAGTCCTGAACAAGATAGATTCCAATGCCGATTAAGCAGTATGTAATGATGCTGATCTTTATTACTCGCGACCATTTTCTTTTTGTCATTTTCAATACTTTAAAATATCCCGGATAAAGTTATGGTACTCCGGGAAAGAAGGTAGGTTGTTATGGCTGCCGCCATGAATGCGGATCAATGTTATCATACGCGGATTAAGAACCTGTAATTTTTCGCTGTTGGAGATGGGTATCAACCTGTCTTTTGTGCCATGCAAAATGTAAGTGTGGCATTTGACGTGTGTGATCCATTTGTCGGTTCGTAAACGATACCTTATTACCCAGCGAACCGGCAGTATAAATAAATACCGTTCCATGATGTCGGTGAAACTATAATATGGGGCGTCCAGTATCAGGTACCTTGGATTGTTATCGCTTGCTAATTTGGCTGCAAAGCCGCTTCCGATGCTTCTGCCGTACACGATCAGATGTTCCTCATTGTATTGCTGCATTAATGTTTCATACACAAATTGCATATCGCTCAGCAAATCCTCCTCACTGCGTTTACCCGTACTTTTACCGAAGCCACGGTAATCAACCATCACAACATCATAATCATACCTGTAAAAGTCTTTGGCATAACGCGCCCAACCTTTTATGCTTCTGGTATTTCCATGAAAATATAATATAAGTCCCTTAGGCGCTTCCCGAAAAAAATGAAGCCCGTTGATTCTTACGCCGGGTTTTATGTCGAAGAATAATTCTTTGAACGGTACATCATATTTAAATTTAAAGCTTGCATCTAATTTCTCGGGTTTGAAAATGAATTTTTCCTGCACCAGGTATATGATGATGAGCAGGGCTATGTATCCGTATATAATATAAGCGACGGTTGAATTCCAGTGCATATTTAGCTATCAGCTATCAGCCGTCAGCTATCAGCTTTGAGCTTGTAGCTATCAATCAGACTTTAGTATGATTCAAGAAAAATAATGTTTATTAGTGTTCTTTCAAATTTTATTTTGAACATAATACTGTTACCATCAGGGTTATAAGCAAACCTGCCAACGGCTAAAAACTGATAGCTGACCGCTGATAGCCGATAGCTATTCCTCATAAACATCCACCCTTTTCAACCTGACATTTGAAACAGGGGATATGATCAATGGAAATTTTTCTATAACAACATTCGATGGATCAAGTCCAAACCCGCGCTCTTCCGAAAGCCCCCACTCTTTGATAGTGAAATGCAGTTTCATGATGATCTGTTCGAGAAAGGGGAGTTCGTTATCCTGGCTGAGGTATTTTTCCATTACAATGAATTGAAAATCGCCCACAACATTATTACGTTCCAGGCTTTCATAACGGCTGGTGATGTTGACTTCATTATTAATCACAAGATCTTCCACTACCTTTCTGAACAGCATGTTGATCTTTGGCTCCATACGGAATCCCAGACGGAACTCCACCCTGATGATATCATTAGGAATAATATGGTGCACCGAATATTCGCAGGTATAAGGATCGTCCAGGGTGTCTACATGAACGAACCAGTAAATATCGGCACGCTTGGGTTTTTTATTCAGAATAGAATAAATGATCTTATGTTCTATTTCTTTCGGATTGTTGGCACTTGTCAGATAAACAAGGTGCGTGGCATGTTTGGGTACGCTTTTGTCGTTGCTTAGTTCCTGTATCTGAGGAATGTAATGTTCCAGCCTTACAAATTCTACATAGCGGTTTTTGATCTTCCTGCTCCTGTACCATACATACATGATTGAAAACATGATTCCTCCAAGGATCATGGTAATATAACCGCCTTTGGTAAACTTTTGCAACAGTGCAATCAGGTACGACACTTCGATAATAAAATAACCGATAAGAAAAATATAGATCAGCACCGGGTTAACCCTTTTGGAAACAAGATAGTTCGCGAACAAAATAGTGGTTGCCAGCATGGTAACAATAATAGCAAGACCGTAAGCATTTTCCATCCTGGATGATTCCCTGAAATGCAGTACAATAAAGACACAACCAACAAAAAGCATGAAGTTGATACTGGGAATGAAAAGCTGCCCTTTTTCTTCCGAGGGATAACGAACCTTGAGTTTTGGCCACAAGTTTAAGCGCATGGCTTCACCTATCAACGTAAAAGAGCCGGTAATCATGGCCTGGCTGGCAATAATTGCCGCACTGGTAGCGATAATTACTCCGGGTATGATGAACCATTGCGGCATCATATCGTAAAAAGCATTGATTCCCAGGCTTTCTTTAACATCCTTTGTGATCAGTAAGTTTTCATGGTTTGCAAGCAGTGAAGCGCCCTGGCCGATATAGTTAAGCACCAGGCAGGCCTTAACATAGAGCCACGAAGCCCGGATATTACCCCGGCCGCAATGGCCCAGGTCGCTGTACAGCGCTTCCGCACCGGTGGTGCAAAGAAAGACGGCTCCTAACAGCCAGAAACCCTCCGGATAGGTAATCAAAAACTTCAAAGCATAATAGGGGCTAAACGCCTTGAAAATAGACAGGTCATCAAATATATGATAGCATCCCAGCACGGCAAGCATGGAAAACCAGATAAGCATTATCGGGCCGAATAGCTTGCCAATGGTACCGGTGCCAAATTGCTGAAAAAAGAAAAAAAGTACCAGGATGATTAAAACAATATAAATAATAGTGTTATCGCCAATGTTCCTAAGATAGGGAAGCTTTTGTAAACCCTCCACAGCGGAAGTAATAGAGATAGGAGGGGTAATAATGCCATCGGCAAGCAATGCCGCCCCTCCAAGCATGGCGGGTATCACCAGCCATTTTCTTTGCCTTCTTACCAGGGCATACAGGGCAAATGTTCCGCCCTCTCCTTTGTTATCGGCCCTGAGCACCAACATCACATATTTTATAGTGGTTTGAAGCGTTATCGTCCAGATGATGCAGGAAAGGGATCCGATGATTAACTTTTCCGTAATAAGTTTATCCGCAATTATAGAATTGAAAACGTAAAGAGGGGATGTGCCGATATCTCCATAAATAATTCCTAAAGCAACAAGTAAACCAGCCGATGTTACTTTATTAAGATTCTTACCCACGATAATCTGTTATTTTAATAATGCCCGGGCTTAAATTCCGAAATTTTGGTTAAAAAGCCGCTCGTTATAACAA
>CAXTDO010000029.1:0-17637 GCA_964242315.1 uncultured Flavihumibacter sp. | reverse complement strand
GATTCTATAAACCACAGTAACCCGGCCGAAGAAAAGGAAACCAGGAAAAGGATACAACAGGCAATTGACAGGCTACCTCCCAAATGTAAGGAGGTGTTTACAAAAAGCCGTTTTGAAGCGAAGAAATATGCAGTGATAGCTGCTGAAATGAATATATCTGTAAAGACTGTTGAAGTGCACATGGGGAAAGCTCTGAAATACTTAAGAGAGCAATTGTTAGACTTAGTTCTGCTTTACTTCCTGTACCTGTTTACTTAAAATGCGCAAAAATGAATAAAGAACATAAACCTGCAGACCTTGATCTCATAAGTAAATACTTATCAGGTGAAGCTTCTCCCGAAGAAGCCATGCAGTTGCACGACTCGTTGAAAGAACAGGACAAGAAAGATGAATTTAACAAGATCACCCGCCTATGGAATCATCTCACTGTGTCTGCCAATGAACAAGTACCATCCGCACAAAATGAATGGACGGAGCTTGGCAGGAAAATAAAATACCCTGGAAAGTTTACAATAAGAACGTTGGTTTTCAATCGCTATGCTGCGACAGCATGCGTCATTGGTTTGATTGTTATCATTTTACATACCTGGTCGAATGACGGTAAAATGGAGCAGGCAGCTACGTTCAATGAGCAGCTACACATCGTAAATACTGCAGCAAATGAAGTTTCAAAACATACGCTTCCCGATGGTTCTATCGTCATCATGAATAAGAACTCGTCCGCAACATATAGTCTGGCGTTTAACAGTGCAACGCGTGAAGTGACGATAACCGGGGAAGCTTATTTCAATGTTGTCCCAAACAAAAGAAAGCCTTTTATTATTGCTGTTGATAACCTTAGAATTAAAGTTGTAGGAACTACGTTTAACGTTCGTAACAACTTCCCTGACAGCAGCATAGAATTACAGGTGCAATCGGGCATCGTAAAAATGTATACAGCAAAAAAAGAGATCACTGTTATAAAAGGTCAAACCGGTACATATTATAAAGCTGATGGCGAACTGACGCTAAAGGATTCGTTAGATGTAAACAGTCTCAGCTACGCCACCAAAAGTTTTTATTTTAATGACCTTCCTTTACCGGATGCGTGCCGCTACCTTGAAAAGGCTTTTAATTCTACCATAAACATCGACAGCGCTAAATTTTCTAATTGCAGGCTGTCTGCAGCATTTAATAACAAATCACTGGATTATATACTGGACATTATCAGCGCTACACTTAACTGCCAATACAAAAAAGACGGAAATAAAATTTACATTACCGGCCAGGGTTGCCTTAAAAAAGAGATATGAAAACACAAACAACATTGAAGCTGACTTTAATAATTGCTATAACCGTTTTTATTACAAAGCCATTAACGGCCCAGGCAAATGAAAACGCGTTCAACAAAAAGATTCTTACACCTGCTAAAGAAGTACGCATAGACGCATTGCTAAAGTTATTTTCAGAACAAACGGGATTTGAGTTTTCATTCAATTCCAATAAAATTAGTCCGTCTATAAAACTTCCTGTACCGCAAAAAAGTCAAACGTTATCGGAATGGTTAGGTATATTTAAACAAAAGCTGGGTATTGAATATAAGCTGATGGGCAATCATATTATTCTTTCTGTTGGTGACAACAAGAGCAACACAAAACAAACAGGCAGCCGGTTAACAGTACCCGGGCAAATTATTACTGCAAAAAAGAGAGAAACTGTTAACGTTGCCTCAAAATCAAAAGAACATCAGCCTCCAGGAAGGCCGGCTCAGAAAGAGATGTTATCTCCTGACATGCAAATTGCAGGCACTTCTAACAACATAACACATACCACATCCGTTGATTCTACTATGGCCACCCCTAAACAGGCTGTTAAAAAACCAGATAACGTAAAAAAAAGAAATACTCTTCTACCTCAAAGAAAACCGGCTGGTACAGATACTCCTGTTCTGAAGCCTTTCATTCATAGGGAAAATAAAAAGCAGGAAGGTGAAAGCCCATCATACAATAACCAGGCGATTCAATTAACAGGTGGTTATAGCCTGCATGGAAGCGGCGATATGAAGGGGATTGTCTTCGGCACGGAATACATACGCTATCTTAAAAAAAGATTTTCTTTGAGCTATAACATTAAGGCAACTATCAATAGCGGGCAAGATGAATTAATTATGAACAACCTCGTTACAGGCGAAAGAACCGATGCGTCTGTTCGATTTACAACCGCCGGTGTTCAACTAGGGGTAAATGCAGGCTGGAGCTTTGTGAAAAGCGCAAGACACGATCTCAAAATAAGCGTTGGACCTTTTGGAAGATACCAGTCTGCATCCAATGGTTCAGACGGCTATTCAGTTAACTACCCTCCAGCTACCGGAATGCCAGCTATACTTATCGGTTACGATAACCGCACCCCACAGGAAACGTTTGCCGTTGGAGGAGTGCTCCAGTTTCAATACGATTACACTTTTCGCAACAAATTTTATATAGGAATTACTCCGGGCTTTCAAACGGATACAAACGGCGATGCCATCGTGCAGCTTGCTTGTGCTCTGGGAATGCGACTATAAAAAACAGACGTTAAGTATGAACTTATGCATTGAATTAAAGTAGCTGCACTTGTAAGAGTTTTTTAAACACAGCGGGCACGGAGAAAACCCTCGGCGACCTCTGTGTTTCCTCCTCTGTGCCCTCTGTGTTTAAAAAACTCTTACAAGTCTAGTAGTACCGGCTTACTCATTTCTCAACGATAGTATCGGGTTACTCAGGGCAGCTTTGAAAGCCTGCCAGGCGATGGTTGCCAATGCTATTGCCAAAGCGATCGTTCCGGCTTCAATGAATACTACTGGTCCTATGGTGATCCGGTAAGCAAAACCCTGTAGCCAATTATTCATCGCCCACCAGCAAAGCGGCACCGCAACGACAATAGCAACAAGAATGAGTTTGATAAAATCTTTTGACAAGAGCACTACGATACCGCTTACTGAAGATCCCAACACCTTACGGATACCTATTTCCTTAACACGCTGCTGCGCCATGAAGGTTGACAGACCAAATAAACCGAGACAGGCAATGCAGATAGCCAGACATGAAAAGAAAGTGAACAGTTGTCCGAAATGCTGATCGGCTTCGTATTGTGCGCTGAACGATTCGTCGAGAAAATGGTATAAGAAAGGTCGCTGGGGAACCATTTCGCTCCAGGCTTTTTTTAAGCGTGTAAGGGTTCCCGGTATATTGTCGCCTTTGATGGATACGGAGATCCGGTTGAGACTGTAGGGATAGCCATACCTTAACGTCAGCGGTTCAACAGCCTGGTGAAGTGAGCGGAAATTGAAATCCTTTACTACGCCTATGATGGTTCCGGTTCTTCCCCATTGCGCAAACTTTCTGCCTACTGCATCGGCCGGACGAGCGTATCCATATAGCTTTGCCGCCGCCTCATTGATGACCATGGATTGTGCACTGTCTGTTAAATATGACCGGGAATATGCTCTGCCTGCAACAACCGGAATATGATAAGTAGGAATGAAATCGAAATCAATTTCATAAATAAAAGGTATCTGGTTGCTCATTTGTCCGTCAGGAGTTTGTATTTGCGTACCTGCATTCGGGAGGAACTCACCGGGTACTGCGCGGGAAGCGGCTACAGAAACCACCCCTGGATAACCGGCAATGGCCTTTTTTACCGTTTCAATATTTTGTCGCACCTTTTCGTCGCCTTCAAAATCAAGAATCACCATCTGATCTTTTTGAAATCCTAGGTCGTGGCGATTTAAATATTTCAACTGAGTGTATACAATGGTTGTTCCTGCAATCAGCGCAATGGATAATGTAAATTGAAAAACTACCAGTGCCTTGCGAAGTGGAATGCCTTCACCTGAAGGGTTGAATTTACCCTTCAGTACCGCTATGGCCTTGAATCCTGATAGGAACCATGCCGGATAAATACCAGCCAGTATTCCCACAACAACGGCAAACGCAGCCATGCAAACAGGCAGCATCGGAGTGTAAAAATTTACATAAGACAAATCCTTACCTGATAACTTTCCGATCAATGGAATGCCGGTCTGTGCCAGCAAGAGTGCAATGATTGCTGCACCCAGGGATAATAAAACAGATTCGGCAAGAAACTGCCACATCAGTCGGGAGGGCCTTACACCCAGCACTTTTCGAACACCTATTTCTTTTGCCCTTTCCAGCGAACGTGCAGTGGAAAGATTCATAAAATTGATACATGCAATGAGCATGATGAACACCGCAATGCATGAAAACAAATACACATTGACGAGACTTCCGGTAGCACCCGGTTGCCTGCTTGCAACAGAATGCAGATATGCATCTGTCATCTTTTCAAATGAGATCGAGTATCCTTTATCTTCGTTATTATGCCTCTTCAAAAAGGCCGGCGCCTGAGCCTGCAAAGAATTAATACTGGTGTTTTCTTTAAGCAGCAAATAGGTATAAAAGTCAACATAGCCCCACCAGCCAAACATATCCGATCGTTGCTTTCTTGCGGTTGACATAGATATGAGCCCATTGAAAGTAAACTGTGAATTGGGCGGAACATCTTCCATGACACCGGTAATCGTATAATTATCCTGATTATCCACACGCAGCAATTGTCCAACGGCATTCTCATTACCAAAAAATTTTTGAGCAACCGTTTTGGTAAGCACAATGCTATTAGGCGCCGTTAATGCGGTATGTGGATTTCCAGCCAGCATTTTCCAACTGAATACATCAAATGCTGTTGAATCCATAACGAGCAGGTTGTCCTGTTGAAAACGTTTTTCGCCATGTTGCAGCAGCAGGCTTGCCGGACTCATAAACTGCACCACTTTCTCAATTTCAGGAAAATCGGCCTCGAGTGCAGGGCCTACAGGAGCGCAACCCCAAACCTGGTAATCTTCAGGAGTTGGGGCAGTTAATGTTTCGCCCTGTTGCACACTTCGGAAAGTCTGCAATACCCGGTATATACGATTTCGTTTGGCATGGTATTGATCGTACGACAGCTCGTGCTGCACGTATAAAGTAATGAGTACGCAACAAGCCATCCCGATAGCCAGGCCTGCGATATTGATAAAACTGTAAAATTTTCGTTTCAACAGGTTGCGCCAGGCGATCTGGAAAAAGTGATGGATCATTGTTGTTTGATTTGGTGCCCGTAAACGAACGAAATGTGTGCCATCCCGAAATGCGCCTGAAAAGAGAGCATCAGGTGGAACGACCTGTTCAAAACCGGACAATTGCTGTACGGTAATGGTCAATCAGAGTACCTTGAGTTAATTATAAACTTACCTAACAAACTTGTAGTGTCTACTTTTGTAAGTGTTTTTTTAACCACGGAGGAAGAGCCGAGGTGCCACGGAGGCCCACGGAGAAGGCTCCTCCTCCGTGGTTAAAAAAAACAATGACCGACAATCCATAAAAAAGCTTAAGTTATAAATTACAAATTGTATCAAAAAAGTATATTAGTACAACTAAAAATCACAATATGAAAAGTTTAAAGTATCATATATGCCGGCTCATCTCAATAAATGTTTGCCTGTTCACATTAATTTATTCAACAACGAAATGTAACGCCCAATCAGGTCCACACCGGTCGTTGCTTGCACTTTCGAAAACCGACCATAAACTTGCGATAGTTGATCCTGTTACATTAAAGGTTACTGCACGCATTCCTATCGGGGAAGATCCCCATGAAGTTATTGCCTCATCAGACGGACGGACTGCGTACGTTACCATTTATGGCGGCGGCAGCTTACATGAACTGAATGCAATTGATCTTGTTGCGCAAAAGCCTTTACCTAACATTGATACCAGACCGCTGTATGGGCCGCATGGCCTGACGTTTGTTAACGGGAAGGCCTGGTTCACAGCCGAAGGCTCCAAATCTATTGGTCGCTACGATCCTGCAACCGGGAAACTTGACTGGAGCATGGGAACCGGTGAAGGACGTACGCACATGATTTATGTTACTGCCGACAGCAGGAGGATTTACACCACTAACATGGGTTCCGGTACTGTAAGCATCATTGAAAATACAACGATACAGCCCGGAGCGTCGGCGCCTCCTAACGCTAAACCGCGCGAAGAATGGAATCAAACTGTCGTGCCCGTAGTAAGAGGTTCGGAAGGATTTGACGTGTCGCCCGATGGCACTGAATTATGGACCGCTGCAAGTGAAGACGGAACAATTTCCATCATTGACCTGGCTGCGAAAAAACTGGCAGCAAAAATTGATGCAAAGGTTTTAGGCGCCAACCGGCTGAAGTTTACACCGGATGGTAAGTCTGTATTTATTTCCAGCCTCCAGTCAGGTGAACTGACCATTTATGATGCTAAATCGCATAAGGAAATAAAAAGACTGAAGCTTGGTCGCGGCGCTGCAGGAATACTTATGGATACCGATGGTTCACGGGCATTTGTCGCCTGCTCCTCTGATAATTATGTGGCTGTTATAGACCTTAAAACGTTAGAAGTTACCAACCGCCTTGACGTGGGCGGTACTCCTGACGGTCTTGCATGGGCCGTTAGGCCTTAGTGTCTTGTTTCGTATTAATAGTCTGTTATCATGCTATCAGCCGTCAGCTATCAGCAGGTTGTTCCGTTACGCTGATAATCTTAAAGGTACTGTCAGTTTGATCTTTGGTGCCAGCCTTTGTATTCCAGCGTTCCTCTTTAGTATCTGTCCAGCTAATGATAATTTTATCTGAATTACATAACGGAAACCGATACACTACAATTAGAACTTCCCATTTTTAATGGAAAATTACTGATGCCGATGGAAACAGGTGTACCGGAAGCTACTAAAAAAACAGTCTGCGAACCGGTTGCTGTGAATTTACCTGAACCGGTGAAGAAAAAACCATTTACGGTGGGTGTAGTGTATTGCCAGTTTCCAATTTCGGTTACATTAATTGTTACCATCAAAAATGAAGTCGTTAAAGCGGTACCTGAAATGATGTCTCCAATAACTGTTGCGTCTGAACAATTGCCTACAGACGCGACAAGGTTGTAAATAGCGGGAGAATCGATGACGGCAAGAGATCCGTTTTTTTCAAAAGAGTGATCTTTTTGGCAGCCTGTCAATAACAGAACAAAGGTAAAAAGGAAAAGGGCTTTCAGGAAAAATGTTGTACGCTCGTAGTTACACAGCATAGAGAGGTGTTAGTTTAAGGTTTAATAAATGAATCGGATGCTCTCAGCATTCAGGCTTAAGAACTAGTTGGTTAATTCTTTTTGAACAATAAGAACCGGAAAGGCTTTCATTTTGGAAATAAGAAATAGTTGCGACCGTGTAGCGGATATATAGTAAACACGAGGAAATGCAAAGTTAGCATGTAAATTTTCATAACAAAGAGTAGAAACCCTTAAATCCTGACGGATGCATGTATTTAAGAGGCCGTTACAGATCTCGTTGGTACAGCGGTCAAACGACGGAATTAAAACCCGGCCGCAAAGTTAGCTACTACTTTTTATAAGTAAATCATACTTTTATGTTACAACAGGAAAAATTATCTGAACAATAAAATCAAATGAAAAACCATAGTCATCCTAATATTGTAAATGCCGGTGAAGGAAAGAAAATAACAGTCGGCACTTCTACACTGTTTTTGAAATTATTTAGTGAGGTCGTTTCCAATAAGTTTTCTATAACAGAGTATGTATTAGCGAAAGGCTTTCCGGGTCCTCCGGCTCATAAACATAAAGTATTTGAACATGCGTGGTATGTGTTAGAGGGTGATCTCACTGTTCAGTTGGAAAATGAAATAGCAGTGTTATCAAAGGGTAGTTTTGTTTTTATTCCCAAAATGACAGTGCATGCCTTTGCTAATAATAGTGATGCTGCTGTAAAATTATTAGTTATCGACACTCCTGGCGGGTTTGAAAATTATTATGACGATCTGCAGGCCGCCTTTGGCAATGGCAAACAAATAGATCAGGAAGCAATGAGGAAGATTCAATTAAGATATGATACTTTTCCGCCTGACTATTTATTTGAATAAAACACTTTCCGTATAAAAAAGCGCCTAATAGTTATGAACCCATTACTCCTTGTTGGCATCGGCATCATCGTGGTGCTTTTTTGCATCATCGTATTGCGCCTTCATGTTATTATTTCACTTTTGTTTGCGGCGCTTGTTACCGGTATCTTATGTTCTCAAAGCCAGCTTTATCAGTATGTGTTGCATAGTGGTATGACAGGGGTGGATGCTTCAAAATTTTCCAGTCAAACCATTGGAGTGAGGTTGTCTAATGCATTTGGTAATACGGCCGCTAAAATCGGACTGGTGGTAATCTTCGCGTCCATTATTGGTTCGGCATTGATAAAGAGCGGTGCAGCAGAGCGTATCATCCGTAGCTTATTGAAAGGGGTGGGTGAAAAAAACGCAGCCATAGCTTTCATCTCCGGAAGCTTTTCGCTGGCAATTCCCATATTTATCGATATGGTTTATTTCTTAATGATTCCGCTGGTGAAATCAATGGGCATCCATAACCCTAAAAAATTCAGCCTTTATTTGAGTTGCGGTGTTGGCGGTGGCGTAATGGCTCATGCCATGATTCCACCAACACCGGGTCCCTCATTTGTTGCCAATGAACTGAATGTTAATTACGGGATCATGATGGCGATGGGAATGGTGGTAGGGATCTTTACTATTATTTGTGGTTATATCTACGCAAGGTGGGCCAACAAGAAATGGGATTTGCCTATGCGTGACACACCTGACGTAACTATCCGGGAATTACAACAAAAAGCAGCATTAAATCTGGATTCTTTACCGCCTTTAGGAGTTTCATTATTGCCGGTTGTATTGCCTATCCTGTTGATAGCAGGCAACACCATCCTCAGCTTATTGTTTGATAAGCAGGTTGCCAATCCTCATTCATTGCTAAGTTTCGTTGTAGGCTTTTTTAAAATAGCGGGAGAAAGTAACATTGCCTTGTTTATTTCCGCTTTTTTTGCCCTGTTATTGTTATGGAGACGGCTGAAAAATGCGAAGGATTTTCAGAAAGTTGTTACTGAAGCGGTAATGAGTGCCGGCATGATCGTGCTGATCATCTCTGCGGGTGGCACTTTTGGTCAGATGCTGCAGCAAACCGGTATCGGTGTGCAAATAGGTGAAATGGCTTCGGTGTATAAATCCTTTATTTTACCTTTAGCCTTCCTGATCACTGCCGTGGTGAGAACCGCACAAGGCTCAGCCACAGTAGCTATGGTAACAACGATCGGAGTAATGAAAGGTTTTAGCAGTGCAGCAATTCTGGGCTTTCATCCCGTTTATTTAGCGTTGGTGATTGGTTGCGGCTCTAAAATATTTTCTTGGATGAATGATAGCGCTTTCTGGATCATAACAGAAATATCAGGGATGAAAGAAAAGGAAACGATACGTTTTTTCTCCTACATGCTCACAGTAATGGGATTTGCAGGATTGGTAGCCGTTATGATTTTATCGAAAGTTTTTCCATTAACTTAAAAAGACAGCGATGAGCAATTACTCCACTACTACAATTGTTAAGACAACTGCTTTGGATAATGTAGGCATTGTTGCCAATTCTTCCGGTTTGCAAAAAGGAACAATTGTGTCAGAAGGTGTTGCCTTAACCCAGGATATTCCGATGGGACATAAAGTGGCATTGGAAGCTATGCCCAAAGGCAGTGCGGTGATTCGTTATGCACAAATAATCGGCTATACCAACATCAATGTGGCGGTGGGCAGTTGGTTAAATGAAACCAATATCGAAACCCCTGAACCTCCCGAACTGAAAGATATACTTTACATAAATACCCCTGCCCTCGCCACCAATCCATTAACTGGTTATACTTTTCAAGGATTTAAAAATGCCGATGGTTCAGTAGGTACAAAAAATGTTCTGGCTATCACCGAGAGTGTTCAATGCGTTGCCGGAATTGCAAACTATGTTATTAATAAAATTAAGAAGGACTTGCTGCCCTTATATCCGAATGTAGATGAAGTAGTGGCATTCAGTCATAGTTATGGCTGCGGTATCGCCATAGATGCACCAGGCGCTTTAATACCGATTCGAACGATCAAACACATTGCTGAAAATCCAAATTTCGGCGATGAAACCATGATCATTGGTTTAGGGTGTGAAAAATTAAGGCCCGAACGGTTGATGCGGGATGGAGATACAAACGTAAAAGACTCTGTACTGTATTTACAGGATGAATCCTTTTCAGGATTTGACGAAATAGTACAAGGCATTATGGAGATGGCCGAGAAACGTTTGGAAAAACTCAATAAAAGGCGCCGTGAAACCTGCCAGGTATCTGATTTAGTGGTGGGGATGCAATGTGGTGGCAGTGACGCCTTTTCGGGACTGACAGCTAATCCTGTAGCGGGCTTTGCTGCCGATTTAATTGTAAGAGCAGGTGGAACCGTGCTATTTTCGGAAGTCACCGAAGTAAGAGATGCGATTCATTTGCTGGTACCCCGCGCTGCCAATGAAAAAGTTGCCCAGGCCTTAAAAGACGAAATGGCCTGGTATGACGATTATTTGACCCAAGGCCAGGCTGACCGGAGTGCCAACACTACACCCGGTAATAAACGAGGAGGGTTGAGTAATATCGTGGAAAAGGCATTAGGCTCTGTTGCTAAATCAGGAACCAGTACCATTGTGGATGTTGTTCCACCGGGAGGAAAAGTAAAGACCAAAGGGCTGAATTTTGTTGCCACGCCAGCCAGCGACTTCGTATGCGGCACTTTGCAACTTGCAGCAGGCATGAATGTGCACGTTTTTATGACAGGCAGAGGTACGCCTTATGGCTTGCAGATGGTACCCGTTATAAAAGTAAGCTCTAATTCAAAATTAAGTAACAGGTGGTTTGACCTGATCGATTTCGATGCCGGTCCAATTGCGTTCGGAACAAGAAACATTGAAGAAATGGGATGGCAGCTTTTTCAACTGATACTTGATGTGGCAAGTGGTACCAAAAAAGTAGCTACAGACAAATTGGGACTGCATAATGATTTAGTGTTGTTTAATCCGGGGCCTTTAACATGATGCAGTTATCAGCTACACCGAAGCAATGAAAGAGGATTGCTGATTTTTTATAACCACAGAGGAGCAACCAGAGAGTTGGAAGAGGTTACATAGAGATTCTGTGTAACCTCTTCCAACTCTCTGGTTGCTCCTCTGTGGTTATAAAAAACTAAAGGAAGAGCCGTGTTACCTTTTTCCCTGCTTTTCCATCTCATTCGCCATCAAAAGAAAAGCACCGATGCCGTGGGCGTCATTGGTAACAATAGGTTCGCTTAGGTAATACCGGTAGCTGCCATCACGATAAGGATTGTTGCCCAGCCCTCCGCTGCGGCAGGTATATTTTAAATTCAGTTGTCCGTTGGCGCTGGTATCTAAAAACTGTTTTTGAATACCCAGGAAGCCTTTTTTGGCTGTTTCCAGGTATGAAGCAGGGAGGTATCCCAGGCGGACACCTTTTGCCAGTGCGTATACAAACATGCAGGAAGCGGAAGATTCCAGGTAATTACCTTTGACATTGATGCTGTCGGTGATCTCCCACCACACTCCGGATGCCGGGTCCTGGAATTTCTGAATGCTGGCAGCCAGCCTGTTGAGAATTTCTTTTAATTGCTGTCGTCCGGAATATCCCTGCGGCATAAAATCAGGTACTTCCACCAGGGCTACCGCATACCACCCAATGGCCCGGCTCCAAAAATGTGACGACCGGCCTGTTACGTTATCCGACCATTTCATACCCCTGGATTCATCCCAACCATGATACAGTAACCCCGATCGATCGTCGCGTGTATGTTTTTCCATCCATACAAACTGGTTTGTAACATCCTCATACGATTTTATATCATTTTTAAACAGTTTGGCATATTCCGCATGAAAAGGCTGGCCCATGTACAAACCATCCAGCCACATCTGCCAGGGATAAATAGCCTTGTGCCAGAGTCCGCCTTCAAGCGTACGGGGCATTTCTTCCAATTGTTTATTTAGTAATTGAGCGGCCTTTAAATATTTTTGCTCCCCCGTTTTCTTATAGAGGAACAACACGAGCCGCCCCATGGGTATATTGTCAATGCTGTATTCATACAAGTTATATGTGCGAATGGTGCCATCTTCCTTTACATAATAGTCTACATGCTTTTTTATATAGTCGTAATATTTTTTATCGCCTGTTGTGTAGTACAATTCTTCCATTCCCCTTAACACCACCGATTCCTGGTAATTCCAGCGGGCCTTTCCATCCTTGCTGGAGCCCACCACCAGCGAATCTTTCCATTTGGTCATGGCGGTAGCAGCCATTTGTTGCGATAACGGCACGGTTTGACCACAAGCCCTTCCAACAGTGACAATCAGGAAAGCTATAGCAAAGATGGCTTGGCGCATGCAAATAGTTTTAGTAAATGTGTCGTGTTAAGTATGAAAGTATGATATCAGCTATCAGGAAAGAACAACAAAATGTGTTTTGCTGAAAGCTGATGGCTGATTAATACCCCGTATTTTGATAAGCAGCCATATCAGACTGTGACATAGCCTTCCCTCCTACCGTTTGCGCAATCATTTGCAGGTATGGAATAGGACGCAGTTTGTGAAAGGTTGCAAAAGAAGGGCTAATGTCCGAATTAAATAGTTTGGTTCTGTCGTAAAACGTTTCTGTTCGTACCAGATCTTCCCACCTGTAGAATTCGCCGCAAAGTTCCCGGGTTCTTTCGTTTAAAATAAAATGTATAAACTTCGATTCGGTGCTCCCTGCGCTTGATGGGTATAGTTCTCCCGGTGCGTTTGTCATAAACAATGCTACAGTGGCAAGGTTGTTTGTTTCGGTACCGGCTAATGTATTCGGACCGCCCATGTATTGCCAGATCTGCGGACTTCTCTCCTCTCCTGCCCTGTACGCCGCCCTGCTTCTTAACACATTTACATTTTTTAGCGCATTTGGATAGTCGCCCTTCCTGCCATAGGCTTCGGCGATTATTAAGTATGTTTCTCCCAAACGGGCCAATGTGCCATTGCGGATACCACGCGATTCATTATTAGTAGTAGTTAACCTGATAGGATCTGCGAACTTCCACATGGTCAGGTATTTGTTTGGAGAGTAATCCGTTGTAATGGCACCGCCGGCGCTTGCCTGCTTGTTCCGTGCAAACACTGCATAAAAGCGCATGCCGGCAATGGTAGATGTGAGCAAAGGCATGTTAGCAGGATTTACGATAAACAAGGCTGCAGTATCACCCAGCATCACTCTGGGTCTACCCACTAAATTGGCCCTGGGCGCATCGGCTGTAGTAAACTTCGGAAACGTTTCGTTTGCAGTTACGGCAACATTGCGATAAAAAACGGTCTGAAAGGTTTTAAAAAAACGTGAGTCATTGACCTTATCAAATATATCCATCGTGTAATCGGTAGGGCGCAATCTCCTGAAAGGTCTTCCATTGAAGAAATCCCTGGTCATGCCAGGCATGCCTGCATCGTATTGGGTAGGATAATAAAGGTGCGTGGTGTTGTTTAGTCCGGCTAACGCCAGATTACCACTGAACTGCGCTGCAAAAATGATTTCGTTACTGGAGTTGTTAGCGTCAATTCTTGCCCTGCTGCCGGTAGGCGGGGTTCCGTTTTCACCCAAAGGGGCAATTCTGCCATCGGGGTAAGAAGCGTTGAAAAGGTTGCCAAAATCTGCTTCTAATGTATGGCCGCTGTTCACAATAACATCATTGGCAAAGTAGATGACACTGTCCATATCAGTTGATTTCTGTCCTCTTTGATCTGCCACGGCGCTGCCTCTTGTTAAATAAGCTTTTGCCAGAAAGTGATATGCCATTGCACGTGTGGCCCTTCCCCTGTCGGCACTGGTATATCGCCACGGCAAGTATGGCCCCGCAGTTTTAAAATCAGTGATGATCTGGTCATAGACCTGGGATACAGCGGCTCGCGGAAACTCATATTGTGCTTCAGTGGGTACAGTGGTGATAAGTGGAATGCCACCAAATTGCTGTACCATCTGAAAGTAGTAGAAACCTCTCAATGCTTTCAACTCGGCAATCCGTAAGTCTTTTTGTGCCTGGGTACCCAATAGCTTGGATAACGGATTGGCGTAGGCGGTGATCATTTCAATGCCCTGATTGCATCTCCTGATACCTGCATAGTTATTCGTCCACAAATCGTTTACAAATGCGTCATTCGAATTGAGATTTGCATCATAAGCATTGTAGCGGATATTATTAAACTGGTCACCGGCTCTAAATTCATCTACCCCGAAATTGTACATGGCATACGACTGCTCGCCGGTAAATTTCCACTGCAGTGGGGCGTATGCTGATTTTACAAGGTCTTCCAGGCCGGCATCTGTTTTATAATAATCTTCGGTAAGCGTAGTTACCAGTTCTTCTTTGATAAACTTTTTGCAGGAGGTTATGGTAAGCGCCAGGGTACCTATGCATGCCCAGACTAATTTTTGGAAATTCAGTTTCATATTCTCAATAATTTATTTTTAAACAAAAACTTTTTCTAAAAATCAAGCTTTACACCCAATAGATAACTTCTGTAGCTATAAGACGTAGGCCCTGTGTTATTGGTAGTTGAGCCTGGGAATTCCCGGTAAGGAACTGTTTCAGGATCGTACTTGGAATAGCCATGAATTAAAATGGGGTTAACGGCGCTAACGAAAAAGGCCAGGTTATTCATGCTTGCTTTTTGTATCAGACTTTTCGGTACCCTGTACGTCAGCGTTATATTCCTCACTTTGGCATAGGTAGCTTTTGTATACGTGAGCGCTTCCCATCCGAAAGGGATATCACTGGTTTGTGTAGGCTGCTGATAATCATTGCTTGGATTGGAGGGAGTCCAGTAATTGACTGCAAAAGTTTGATAACGGCCTACCAACCCCGGACGTGGCACCCGGTATAGGCCACCCACGCGCACATACACCAAAAAGTTCAGTTCAAAATTTTTATAACTGATGGTATTACCAATACTTGTGGTAAAGTCAGGAGTGTGCGAACCCAATACAATTCTGTCTGCAGGGCTCATTGCCGTATCGCTATTGGCATCAGCCACCTTGATTCTGCCGGGCTGGTAATTGACGTTGCCTTTGTTGCCGGCTTTCTTCCAGTAATAACCACCCAGCGCTCCATTGCTGAGGGTGTCGCTGTATTGAAAAATTCCTTCATCCTTATATCCCCAATATACTTGAAGGGGCTCCCCTAACAACCATAAGTTTGCATAATCGCTGTTGCCGCTGCCGTTAATGTCCACAATTTTTTCTATATTCCTTGTAAAGACAATATCCGTTGACCAATGGAAGTTTGTTGTGTTTATGTTCTGTGTGTTAAAGGAAATTTCAATGCCTTTGTTTTCTACTTTACCCAAATTAAAAAACAGGTATCCAACACCGTTAGCTGTTGGGATGGATTTTTGTTGCAACTGATCTGTAGTAGTAGATTTATATAAATCAATTGAGCCGGAAATCCTGCTTTTCAGCACTCCGAATTCCAGGCCTACATTTGTGGTAGTTGTTTTTTCCCAGGTAAGGCCGGGTGTTTTAAAAGTGGTAGGCGCCGTTCCTATTGCAGGCACACCATTACCCCAGCTATAATTGGTAAATCCTAAAGGGCCGCCGGTTTGATATGGGGCAATGGACGCATTTCCTACTCTTCCGATACCCATTCTAAACCGGGCGGCATTAAAAACCTGCTGGCTTTTAAAAAAGTCTTCACGATCAATTTGCCAGGCCACGGAAGCGGCAGGGAACCAGGCTCCCTGATTACCTTCTGATAATACTGAAGAATTATCATAACGGTTGCTCACTGTTAACAGGTATTTGCTTTTGAAACCATATTCCAACCGGCCCATATAAGACATGTACCGGGATGCCGAATAGGCACCGGAACCTGTAACCGTTGCATCGGTGTTGCGCTGCAAGGAATACCATTTTTGCGATTCGAAAATTAAATTATTGGCCGATAACGTCAATGTATCCGTGCGGTTCAGACTTTGCAATTCCTGCAGCAGGGTTACATTAATGGAATGATTGGATTTGATGGTGGTGTTGTATGTAAGGATATTATCGTACACCCAGGAAGTAGCTTTTGCTACTGTTTCAGAAGCGCTGGCCGCGCTGCCCAGGCGTATGGACGATTGTGCGCCGTTGAATGTGCCACGGGTGGAATTACGGGTATCCAACCCAAACATGGTACGGTATTTCAATCCTTTAAAAAGGGTGACCTCGCCATATAAATTACCAAATGTTCTGTTGGCAAGCGTATTGTCGAATACGGTGTTGCGGTCGTTTACTGCGTTTATGATCTGTGCATCACTGTTAGGAAACATGATCCAGTTGCCGGCACTGTCGTAAGGTTCAACAAACGGTATCATGCCAATTGAATTGCCATAGGAACTGGTGCTGGTGTTGGTGATGCTGTGGATGAAGTTGATGGTAGCGCCAAAGGTCAAAAACTTAGAAGGCTTGAATTCGGCTGAGAGGCCGGTGGAATACCTTGTATAATCCTGTGCATATTCAATGCCCTCCTGCTTTAAATAACCTGCGTTAAAAGATGTTTTAAACTTTTCTGAACCGGCAGTTACAGAAATGCTGTGGTTTGCGGTTTGTCCGTGGCGTATCCCTACATTGTTCTGCCAGTCATAACTTTTTACCTTTGAAGGATCGTATATATCAATGCTGTCGATCTGCGAACTGATGCCCAGGTTTTGCATCAGGGCTTTCTCTTCAGGCGTTGTTGCTCTTTTCTGGGCAATGTAAATATTATTTGCAGGGTCATACGTGCGCCAGGTATAGGCATCCTTAACGGAATTCCATTGCGCGGTACTGCCAAACCGGTCCTTAAATAACGCAAGATCGGCACTGGCCGTAGGGTAATAATAAAGCGGATTGGCAGTAGTGGCAACACCCCTGGTACGGGTGTAGCTCCTGTCTGCAAAAAAAGCCTGCCGCCAGGCATCCGCCAATTGTGGACCATTTAAAACAGGAACAGGCCTAAGGATCTCTTCAACGGACTGGCTACCCTGGTAGTTAACCGATATCTTGCCGGCTCTGCCCTTTCTTGTGGTGATTTGTATAACACCGTTGGCGCCACGTACACCGTAAATGGCAGTAGCGGAAGCATCTTTTAACACGTCTACCGACTCAATATCTGCCGGGTTCATGTCATCAATGGTATAACTTACGGGAAACCCATCCACTACATAAAGTGGTTCGTTGCTGGCACTTAACGAACGGTTTCCTCTTACGCGGATTGAACTGCCCGTACCCGGACGAAAACCACTGGGTGTTACATCTACACCTGGAATTCTGCCCTGTAGCGATTGAGTAAGGTTGGTAGTAGGCACCGAACGCAATTTTTCTCCGCTAACAGAAGCTACTGCACCGGTTACATCGCTTTTTTTACGGGTACCATAACCCACTACCACTACATTTTGCATGGCGGCATCGGTTGGTACAAGCGTTACATTAATTTGTGTGCGGTTGTTGACAGGTACTTTTTGACTGATGTAACCAACGGTTGAAAATTGTAAAACAGCCGTGGCCGAAGGCACACGAATCTGGTATGTTCCATCGGCATTGGTTCGGGTGGCGTTGGATGTTCCATCTACCTGTACGGTTGCACCATCCAGCGGTTTGTTACTTTCATCGGTCACTTTACCCGACACGCTTACC
>CAXTDO010000028.1:0-17766 GCA_964242315.1 uncultured Flavihumibacter sp. | reverse complement strand
ATGCGTTCCACAATATATTTTTCCCCTTCAAGATCGGGTTGAACCTTCGGATTTTCGAGGTAGATTTTCTTTTCACGTTCCAGTAAGGTCAGTCCTAAAAATGCCCCGCCCAGGTAACCGGTTACACAAAGCAGGTCGCCCCTTTTTGCGGTGCTTCGTTTAACAAATTTGTCAGGAGCCACCTCACCTATCGCCGTTACAGAAATTACAAAACCCTTTTGAGATGTGGTGGTATCGCCACCTACCAGGTCAACCTTATATTTTTCACAGGCAGCATACACCCCCTCGTAAAATTCATCCAATGCTTCCAGACTAAAACGGTTGCTGAAAGCGATGCTCATGGTAATTTGGGTAGGCGTTGCATTCATTGCATAAATATCGCTTACGTTCACCACCACACTTTTGTAGCCCAGGTGTTTGAGCGGAGTATACATCAGATCAAAATGAACGCCTTCGATAAGAAGATCTGTGGAAATAACCGTTTGCTTACCGAACTGGTCGATAACGGCACCATCATCGCCTACTCCCAGGATAGTAGTGGCATTATGTATTTCAATGTTCCTGGTAAGGTGTTCTATCAATCCAAATTCTCCGAGGTCGCCTATTTCTGTTCTTTCTTCGGTCATAACTAATTGGTCTCTATTTTATCATTGATCCAGTTTCTCAGTTCGTCGTGTATTTTGCCGTTGGTGGCCAGAACATGATGAGTAAAGGGATCGTAAGCATTTCCCTGGTGATCGGTAATTTTTCCACCGGCTTCTGTCACAATGAGCGAACCTGCTGCGCTGTCCCATGCCTGTAATTTGTGTTCATAAAAACCATCAAACCTGCCGGAAGCCACCCAGCAAAGGTCTATAGCCGCTGAGCCGAGGCGTCTTACGGGAATGCCTTTCCGTATCAGGCGCTCGAAAACCTGGAGAGGGCCATTAGGCATATCCAGATAACTATAAGGAAAACCGGTTACAAGGCATGATGTGGCAACTTCGTCTTTATCGCTTACCTTGATTTTGTTGTTGTTAAGGGTAGCGCCGGATCCTTTTTCAGCAAAAAAAAATTCATTTAAGATAGGATTATAAACGGCACCGAGGATCATCTCACCGGCTTTTTCAAGTCCTATACTCACACAACAAAGCGGGATGCCGTTTGCAAAATTTACTGTTCCGTCAATAGGATCTATAAACCACTTGTATTCACTATCCATTTTTATTTCACCCGCTTCTTCACTCAAAATAAAATGTTCCGGAAAAGTTTCTTTGATGATGGAGATAATGGCTTTTTCAGAAGCAATATCAGCTTCAGTAACCAGGTCGTTGATCATGGATTTGGTAGACACGGAAAACTTACCATTGAAAAAATGTTGCAGCACCTGCGCACCTGCTTCCGTGGCTTTTATAAGAGTTGATTTTAACATGGGGGCAAAATTAGCTTATTACTACCAATATTGCGTCCCTATGGGACTGCTGCAACCGAAGAACTCTTATTTAACGACATTGACCTTAGCGCCTTCGTGGCCCGAAAAACTCTTATGCCGCTTGTTGTCTGCACAATAATGTTCAATAATTAATATTCATTTCTCAATTTTCAATAAATACGCGGTTCACTGGGCAAAAGCTGTATTGAACATGGAATATTGTTTGTTGAGTATTGAACATTTTATTCTTAATGACTTTGCCCTTCATCTACAAATAATATCTTCGTACACCAAAATAACCTAATTGCAAGTTTCTGTAATCATAGTTAACTATAATGTTAAATACTTCCTCGAACACTGCCTGTATTCGGTACAGCAGGCAACAAAATCTTTAAAAGCAGAAGTTATTGTTGTTGATAATGCATCTTCGGATGGCAGTATCGAATACCTTCTGGAGAAGTTTCCATCGGTAAATTTTATAGATAATCCTAAGAACCTTGGTTTTGCAAAAGCAAATAACCAGGCACTTCGTGAGGCAAAGGGAGAATATATTTTGTTTCTCAATCCCGACACTATAGTTTCGGAAGATTGCGTGGAGCGATGCATCCAACTGCTTCAATCAAATCCGCAGTTAGGGGCCTGCGGCGTTAAAATGATAGACGGGAGCGGGCGGTTCCTGCCTGAATCCAAGAGAGCGTTTCCTTCGCTTCAAACCTCTTTTTATAAGTTATCGGGATTAACTTATTTATTTCCTCATTCAAAGCGATTTGCAAGATACCACCTGGGCCATTTGTCTGAAGAAAAAAATAATGAAATCGATGTGTTATCAGGGGCTTATTTTATGTCGAGAAGAGAAATATTAAATAAAGCAGGTGGCTTTGATGAGCGATTTTTTATGTATGGAGAAGATATCGATTTAAGCTATCGCATTCAGCAGGAAGGATACAAAAACTTTTACGTGGCAGAAACCTGTATTATTCATTACAAGGGGGAAAGCACAAAAAGAGGCAGCCTGAATTATGTAAAAATATTTTATCGGGCTATGAGTCTCTTTGTTGAAAAGCATTATAAAGGTAAAAATTCCGGCACTTTTAACTTTTTTATAGAGACGTCTATTTGGTTCAGGGCCGGTTTATCTGTTACAAAAAACATTTTTTCCAGGAAGCCTGAATTGAAAGATACTAACATCAATACACTGATTGTTGCGGAGAAAGAAGAGGCCTTAAAGATTGAGAGTATCCTTAATAAAAATAATGATAAGAGAACCATCAGCCGGTCAGCTCCCAATGAAGGCTGGAAGCAGTTGGTGCTCTTAAATACGCCTGATGAGATTATTTTTGCGTACGGAACCTTTTCTTATAAAGAGATTATTCATTATATGCAGGAGTTGCCCAAAAGCATCACGTTTAGTATTTATTCCGGCAAGGCACAAAGTATTGTGGGCAGTGATTCCAAAAAAAGTAACGGGTATATACTCGCTTAGAGGTGCCAGGTGTGAGGTATGGGGTATGAGGAGGAAAGGGGCCAGACTTTGGTCTTCTGATGCCTCATACCTGATAGGATTCCATCAAAATTTATCATGCTGTTACTGCTCAATGTCTTAATTTTAGCATTCTAACCAAATTGCATTTCATACTCAATGTCTTTGTTTGAAATTTCATTGCCAGAAACCCTTGCAAGGGCATTGCGATTGCCCGTAAAGTCTCCCCGGCGTCAACAAATCAAAGTATTAAAAAAAATATTAAAAAAGGCAAGGTTTACTGAATTTGGACAGCAATACAGGTTTGACGAGATATTACTCAACAAACATCCTGAAAAAAAATTCCAGGAGCTTGTCCCTACATTTAACTACAGCAAGCTATATAAACACTGGTGGCACCGTGCTTTGGAAGGAATACCGGATGTGTGCTGGCCCGGAAAAGTAAAATATTTTGCATTAAGTTCAGGCACTTCCGAAGCTGCCAGCAAATACATTCCTGTAACCGGCGACCTTATGCGGGGCAATCGGATTGTTATGATCAAACAATTACTTACACTTAGAACTTATACCAATATTCCCGTCCGTTCGATAGGTAAAGGCTGGCTTATGATTGGCGGTAGCACCGATCTGCAGAAAGGCGCCGGATATTATGCCGGAGACCTAAGTGGCATCACCGCCAAAAAGCTGCCCTTTTGGTTTACGCCTTTTTATAAACCCGGTAAAAAAATAGCGCGGGAAAAAGACTGGAATAAAAAAATGGAGGAAATTGTTGACAATGCTCCTCAATGGGATATAAGCTTTATAGTGGGTGTTCCTGCATGGATACAAATGTGTATGGAGCAGATCATTGAACGTTATAAGCTTAATACCATTCATGATATATGGCCTAACCTGTCGTTTTTTGTACACGGAGGCGTTTCATTTGAACCTTACAAGAAAGCTTTTGAAAAGCTGTTATCGAAGCCGCTTACTTATATCGAAACCTATCTTGCTTCGGAAGGCTTCATTGCCTACCAGGACCTGCAGTTTGCAAAAGGAATGAAGCTGGTTACAAACGAACACATCTTTTTAGAGTTTGTTCCTTTCGATGATAAAAATTTTGATCATGAAGGAAACATGATAGAATCTCCTGAAGCACTGATCATTCATGAAGTAGAGGAAGGGGGAGACTATGCTTTGTTAATCAGCACCACAGCAGGTGCATGGCGATACCTGATTGGAGACACCGTGCGCTTTGTAGACAAGGCACGTTCAGAAATTATAATAACCGGCCGCACCAAACATTTCCTGAGCCTTGTAGGCGAACATCTTAGTGTTGACAACATGACTAAAGCGGTTCAGTTAGCCAGCGAAGAAATGAATGTATCTATCCCCGAATTCACTGTTGCAGGCGTTCCATCCGGTTCTTTTTTTGCGCATGAATGGTTTGTTGCCTGCGATGATAAAGTAGATGCGAACAGGCTATGTGTAAAAATTGATGACCATCTTAAATTGCTAAATGACGATTATGCGGTTGAAAGAAGAAGTGCGCTCAAAGACATTAGCGTTGTAGTGTTGTCAGAAAATAAGTTTATGGACTTCATGACCCAGAAAGGAAAAGTAGGCGGCCAGCATAAATTTCCGCGTGTGTTAAAAGGCAAAATGTTTGATGATTGGAAAAGATTTCTTTACGGATAGCGTCATGTCAGATATCATTTATTGATTTTTTTAGCTCATGTCAGAAGCATTATTGAAAGGATTAGCGCTCGGACTTATTCTTACCTTATCTGTGGGGCCGGTTATATTTACTATCATAAAGCAAAGTATTAATAACGGCAAAGAAGGCGGCTTCAGCTTTGTAACGGGTGTTTGGTTAAGCGATATTTTACTGGTTGTATTAAGCAATGTCTTTTCAGAATGGGTAGCTAATATCCTGAAGTACAAACAAGTCATCGGCTGTACAGGAAGCATCTTTCTGGTGGCGATGGGAGTATACTTTGTTTTCTTTAAAAAGGTTAAACAGCGAACTGCCATTGATGGTGTTGTATCAAGTCTTTCTAAAAGTGATTATTTAAAGGTAGCTCTGTCAGGGTTTCTTATCAACACGCTTAATCCCAGTGTAATTTTCTTTTGGCTTTTAAATGCTACCGCGTTTGCGGTTACCCATACACTTAAACAACGTATCACTATATTTTCAGCATGCCTTTTATTCAATATGGCAGCAGATGTTGTTAAGGTACTGATGGCGGGCAAACTGGCGCAAAGACTAACACTGCACAATATGCGGATCATCAATAAAGTGTCTGGTACCATCCTGATAGGATTTGGAGTAGTGCTGTTTTACGGGGCATTTTTTCTTGTGAAGAAGTAAGGTAGTTAATCCATTTCATTCATCCAGTGTCGTGTCAACCGCTCGACCAGTTTTTTTAACCTCGGCTCTTCCTCCGTGGTCAAAAAAAAACACACCAGTTTAGCTACTGAAATGAAGTTGAAGATTGAATATTTTTGTTTCAAGCCACAAAATTGGATTATCAATTAACAAAAAAATAGTAAGGCCTGTTATGTGTTAAGCGTAACTTAGTAAGCATGCGTAAAATTCTACACGTAGTAATCCTGTTGATCATATCTTCATCTTGTTTATCGCAGGTCTCTGATTTTATAAAAGTAAAAAAGCGCAACAACCGTACACTCAAAACATTTTTTCCCGGTTCAATTATTTCATGCCAAACTGTGTATGGAAATGCTGTGGGAGGGATTGTACATGCTATAAGGAATGACTCCGTGTTTGTAAAGCAATTTGATATAAGAGCTGTTCCTAACCAATGGGGCGTTTCCAGCGTAGATACTTTGGGAAGTTATGTAGTAGGAATACACTATAAAGATATTGAGACGGTTGTTTTCAAAAGTCATGAATCGTTCGGATTTATTAAAAACGGTACCCTGTTAACAGTAGGCGGACTAGGATATGCGGGCCTCAATCTGGTTAATGGCAAATATTTAAAGCAGCCTATAACAGACCGGGACAATCTTACGAGCTTAAGTATATCATTGGGTGTTGCCGGCGTGGGTTATTTATTAAATCGGCTACATAAAACCAATAACCGGAACGGTAAAAAATATATCGTTGAGTACGTTCACATGACTGAAAAGCTCAAGCCTTTTTAGCCCCGAATGTGGGAAGTTTTTTTATAACTACAGAAAAGCCCAAGTTTACTCCGTAGTTATAAATAGTAATATCATTATGAAGAAGAAAAAAAAAGCAACCTCATCCCGTGTCTGGCGGAGCATAAAAAAAATTTTTCTTATTGCGTTTATCTCGCATGTGGTTTACCTGGTTGCATTAAAATGGATCAATCCTCCTATTACACTTACACAGCTCATAAGTTTTATAACAGGCAACGGCTTACATCGCGATTATGTAAGATGGAACGAGATTCCTGTAACAGCTAAGTTGGCAGTCATTTCTTCGGAAGACCAGCTATTTGCCGATCACAAAGGGTTTGATTGGAAGAGCATCGAAAAAGCAATGGCTTATAATAAGAAAAAGCCGAATCGTGTTCGGGGAGCCAGTACCATCAGTCAACAGGTTGCAAAAAATGTTTTTTTATGGCAGGGCCGAAGCTGGATCAGGAAAGGGTTTGAAATGTATTTTACTTTTATGATAGAGCTCATCTGGGGTAAAAAACGGATTCTTGAAATGTACCTGAATGTTGCCGAGATGGGAAAAGGTGTTTTTGGAATTGAAGCTGCCGCACAAAGTAATTTTAAAAAGCCGGCGATGAAATTAAGCCGGCAGCAATCTGCAATGATAGCGGCATGCTTACCTAACCCTAGAAGATACACTATCAGGCCGGTTTCGTTGTACGTATCTGCCAAGTTTCCCTGGATTCTCAGGCAGATGAATAATCTTGGAAGGGATCCCGATATTTTGAAGATTATAAATTAAGAATCAATGCCCGTTTAGTTAAGGAATTTTTAATAATAAGCAGTAAGTTCAAAATGAGGCTGGCGGCTATCTACTCCAAGGAGGGAAACCAGAACCTCAGACCTTTGCTCTGCTTATATTGAATTAAGAAAGGACTTTAAAATTAGTGCACAGTTAGTTTAATGGTAGTGCTGTTCAACGATGGATCAACTGATAACGAACTGGGTAAAGAATACCTTGCCAGGTAATCTCCTTTAGGTAATCCAATCTTAAAACTGGTAATGATGGTTTGTTCTGTTTGTCTGATATCTGATAAACGGATGTTAACAGGATGCCAGGTGAAATGACCATCACTATTTTCAACGGAAAGGTAAACATCTAATGAACGCAACTGAGGCGATTGAAAAGCTTTAAGATACGCTTCTTCAACAGTGAATTGAAGCAGGCAGTTTTTAACCTGTCCTTTAATTGCTTCCAGATGGCCGTCAGAGATAATGTTAAGTTTCGAAAAAGAATAAAAGGAATCTACTATCCGCATTCCGGTGGTTCCCAGGGGGGTACTAATGCTGTCTTTATAATAGGCGTAATTGTATGGCGACAATGCAGCTACTTTTCTGCCAGATAAATAATCTTCTACCGGCCAGAAGTTAAAATTATTCCGGCGGCCCAAAGGTGTGTTTAAAGAAAACGCCGGCACGCCAGTGTAGAACCAGTACTTGGACGCGTATTGATAAGAATCGATGAAAACCACAGGCAGTCCTTTTGTTTTTGAATAAATGCCTTCTGCCCACACTTTATTATTATGAAACTCATCTTTAGAAACAAACTTTAGAGGTCCTATATCAAGCATCATGTATGTTCTTAACACCAATACTAAAATTAAGGTTACCGGTATTGACCTGATCAGAACACGCTGCCATTTTATGTGATCGATAAGAAACCGATGGCTTAAAATAATAACAGGAATGAAAGCGGGAACGGTCCAGTTTGCTTCAACCCTTCCCTTGATGGTGCTTAGTAAAAAGAAAAGATACACTCCGTTCATTGAGTATTGTAAAGCCTTTTCCAGTACATCACGAGGCTTATATTTCAAGGCAGCCCACAAAATTAACCAACCCATGAAGGGGCCGGCAATCAGAATTTGTCCGATTATATATTCCAGCGTAAAGGAAATTTTGTAACTGGTAGCATTTCTTTCAAAAAGATGATAATAAACCGATGGAAATTCATGCCTGTACTGCCAATACAAATGGGGGAAAAATAAAGCTGCGCCAATAAATACAGCAATATACGCCTGGTACCTGAATGCCATTTTCGGGTAAGAAAAAAATGTAAAAACAATAATAAGGATGGCGTGATATTTTGTATAAAGCATCAGTGCCATTACAATACCGAGAAGAAATGTATTCAGCCAGGACATTTTATTACAAAACTTCCTGTAAACAAGAAAAAATAACGCTACAAAAAAAGTCAGGGGAAGGTCAGGGACTGCAATGATGCCACCAATTTGCAATACTGCCATAGAACAGACAACAGTATAAAACACTGTATCATTCTTTCCGGGCAGCAGCAGGTAAATAATTCCAATCGTGGCGGTACTGCATATCACAATAAGCAGCCTTACGCCGAATTCATTATGAAAAAAAAAATAACCCGCCCTGATAAAAAGGGCAATCATGGGAGGGTGATCGAAATATCCCCATGCAGGAAATTTTGAGTAGACCCAGTAATAGGCTTCATCATCAAATAATCCTGTAGTGCCAGCCTGTAACAGGTTTAGTAAAAACCACGCAAATAGAAATAATATTACAGAATGCTTTTTTACAAACGGCATTAACAGAGAGGGTAACCGGGTATTCATACCAAACATAGTTCATAAAAGGTGTTTGTTAATACCTTCGATAGCCTTAGTTAATCTTTGCGAGTTATTCCCACTGATATCGATCCAGGGAACAGATTGATTGATCATGATATCTTTGTACATATGATATAGTAGTTGCCTGTTTTTCAAATCCGGATATTCCCGCAGTTCATCCTTTACCCAGGGAAGATCGGTATTACAAAGCAGGTACAAATCATATTTTTTTTCCACCACCTGGTTAAGGATCCAGGTATGGCAATTCGAAAAAACAAATTCGCACCAAACTTTCATTACGTACATATCAGTGTCGATAAAAAGCAGGTTGCTTGTGCAGGTATTCGTTACTTCATCCTCCAATATTAGCTGGCCTTTAGCTATGGTAAGCAAATCATCATAACTATAATTTGTTCCATGCTGCAACAGGTACCTGCGTGCATATTCCTCTACCCATAGCGATTGATACCGTTGGGCCAGTTCCATTGCCAGGGTGCTTTTACCTGTTGATTCCGGTCCTATAATAACAATTTTCTTCATTGGTTAATAGTTATGTTAACCGTCCGAGCAATTTTTTTAACCACGGAGGAAAAGCCGAGGTACCACGGAGGTCCACGGAGAAGCCTCCGTGGACCTCCGTGGTTAAAAAAAACCTACAACATTAGCCACTACCTTTCATACTTAACTTACCAGCTTCTTCCGCCATGCTGCTAACCCCCAGAACGCCATGATCAGTAAGATAAAATAATAAACACTGGTGAAAACATAGCCTTTCACAAAGTACAACGGAATGGAAGCCAGGTTGGTAGCTATCCACCAGTACCAGCTCTCCAATTTCTTTTTGGCCATCAGCCACATACCCGTGTATGCGGTAGCTGAGGCAAGAGCATCAGCCCAGGGTATCGCGCCGGGAGCAAAGTATTTTTTGAGAAGTGCCAATGATATAAAAATAGCTGCGTATATAACCGCAAAAAATGATACCTGAAATATCCATTCTTGTGTAGAAGAGCGGGTGATTACCAGCAGAGGATGTTGCCGGAGGTCTTTTCTCATCCATAGCATCCAACCGTAAATGCTCACGATGGTATAAAAAAGGTTTACGCTGGCTTCTCCAAACAGGTGCCCATTTAAACTAAGAAAGGTATAAATAATAGTACTGACTAGCCCCACCGGATATACAAGAATGTCTTCCTTCCTGGAATACCAAACGCTGGCAATGCCAAAAAAAACAGCTATGTATTCCAGTAAACCGGTTTGAAGCATTCCATCAATGAATTGTGTTACAATCTGGTCTACTGTCATACTCTTAAATAAAATTCAATATTATCACTTTATAACCATAAAATTTGTGTCTCAACATCAACCAGATAGAAAGTATATTTGTTGTCTACTAAAATTTAAAAAATGATAAGAAACGCAACTGCCGTTTGGAACGGCTCAGGAAAAGAGGGTTCCGGAAACCTTACCACTCAGAGTACTGTTTTAAATAAAACCCAGTATTCTTTTAAATCAAGGTTCGAACAGGGTGTTGGAACCAACCCGGAAGAACTGGTGGCTGCTGCACATGCAGGATGTTTTACCATGAAATTAAGTTTTGTTTTGGGTGAAGCTGGATTTACTGCGGATGAAATAGAAACAAAGTGCGATATCACTTTTGAGAATGGCGCCATAACAAAATCTCATTTAACTGTTAAAGCAAAAGTGCCGGAAATAACCAAAGAAAAGTTTGAGGAGTCTGCAAAGGATGCAAAAGAAAATTGTCCTATCTCCAAATTGCTTAATACCGATATCAGTTTTGAGGCAACGCTAGTGTAAGGTAGATTTTTTTAACCGCAGAGGGCACGGAGGAGGAAACACAGAGAGCGCAGAGGGTTTCCTCTGCGCTCTCTGTGTTTCCTCCTCCGTGCCCTCTGCGGTTAAAAAAATGCTCATCTATCTATACAAAGGAAAAGAAGCAGTCATCTGGCAGCCGTTTCCCGGCTTGCTGCAAATCTCCAGTATGCCGTTTAAATTTTCCGCTCTAGTTTTCATGTTGATAATACCAATGCCGTTCTTCTTTGTCATTACGTCGAAACCCTTCCCGTTATCTTTCATGATAAAGCTGATCTGTTCCGGATTATAGCGCAACTCGATTGTAACCATGGTGGAATCCGCATGCTTGATAATGTTACTTAAATGTTCCTGAAATATTCTATAGATACATAGATGAAGGTCTTTCGGAATGACGCGGTCTTCAAATCCGATGATTGAATATTTGAAAAAAATTTTCTCTGTGATATGAATGGAATCAATCAGGTCTGAAATCGATTCTTTAAGTGAGATATTGCCGGCAGCCGGCGCTGCAAGATGTTTGGTAATTCTTCGTATTTCGTTGATAGATTCCTGGATGTAGTAAATGGACTTGCTCAGGATTTCACTGGTACCAATTCTTTCCAATACCATTTCATTATACAGCTTTACCGTTGCCAGCATCTGGTTAACATTATCATGTAGTTCCTGACCCAATAGCGAGCGCTCGCGTTCCTGAGCTTTTATAACAGCAGCCGTTATTTTTTTCTGGTGCTGCGATTGTTCCTTCTCCAGTTTTTGTTTTAGCGAAATTCTTTCAGAAACATCGCGTGAATTTACAATAATACCTTCCACGTCAGGATCTGCTAACCTGTTGTTGGCATTACTTTCCAGCCATTTCCATTCGCCGTCTTTATGAAGAAAGCGAAAAGGTTTGGTAACTGCAAAGTCGTCTTTTATTACATTTTTAAGAACTTTTATAATCATCGGGTGGTCATCAGGATGCAAAAAGTCAAATACGCTCCTGCCTAATAAATCTTCAGGATCGTGGCCTAAAATTTTCTTAACCGCATCGCTTACATATTTATAATTGCCCGAGCAATCAATCACTGCTACCGGATCAGAACTATTTTGTACCAGCGACTTGAACATCTTCTCATTCTTGATGCATTCCAGTTCAAAAGCTTTTGAACCGGTGATGTCTTCACCTGAACTGAGCGTTCCGATGACTGCGCCATTTTCATCTTTTAAATAAGTGTTGCTCCATTTTATTGAACGCCTTTCGCCATTCTTAGTTAGCACAGTGTTTTCATACTGTTTTGCCTCCTCTAATTTTCCTTCGATGATGCGGGTAAAAACTTCTTCTAACTTTTGCCGGTCTTCAGGAGGAATAAATTCAAGCCAGTTTTTTCCTATGATTTCTTCCTGTTTAAATCCTAAGATATCGCAACCTTTTTTGTTAATCAGTTCAACGCGCAGGTCTTTTTTAATAACAAGAAGAATGACATCAGCAATATTTAAGTATTCCTGCGTCATTTCCGCAAGCTTTTTTTTCATAAATATTGATTTTAGCGGAAGTAATTATCTAAACGCTATCAAGGTAAACAGCAGCGATGAATATAAAAATTAAATTTCAATACCTGCTTCCTTCATCCATTCCCAATAATTTAATACCGCTCTTATTTCACCATAGGATATGCCATCGCCCAATTTTTGTTTTACAGGAGCCAGCGCAAGCCCGTCCATCACCTGTACTTCTTTTAAAATGGTGTTTATTTTCTCTTTGGGCACCAGTTCATGAATATCCAGTTCGCCCGTTCTGACAAAAAAAGCCAGATGATTTTCTACAGTGCTAATTGTTATTTCACGCATGGCAGCTATAGCTTCGGGCTGTTTTCCTTCACGAAAAAGTTGCAAACTATAGCGCTTGGTTTCTGTTTTTTCCTGCTCCGGCTTTGCTGCGCGCTGGCGCTTTGGATACTTAAGGTGAATCTGTGAAGAAAGCATATGCTCGCGGCAATAATTTTTCACCACATTCAGGAATACTAAACCGTATTTTGTAAGCTTTACATCTCCAAAACCGGAAATTTTTGCGAGATCCATCAGGTTTAAAGGAAGGTACGTAGCAAGTTCGATTAATGTAACATCGGAGAAGATAAGGTAGGAAGGAATATTTTCTTTGCGTGCAAGACCGCCGCGAAGTTCTTTCAGCTCCTGCAGCAACAAAGGGAAAACCGGTGCCGCTCCCTGCGGTTTGGAAATCGTTTCTTTTTTTTCTTTTACTGATACTACCAGGTGAAGGCGCTCTTCGCCTTTTAATATCCGCCAACTTTTTTCATTCAGTTTTAAAACAGGATATTCACCCTGCGACTGCACCAGGTATCCCATCTGCAACATATCTTTAATATATAATCTCCACTGATCTTTACTGATATCTTTGCCTATGCCAAATGTTTTTATTGATCGCTGTTGTTCTTTAATTACGCTGCTGCCTCTCAGGAAGTCGATGATATAATTCATACCATAACGTTCCTGTAAACGGCTAACCGCGCTTAAAATTTTCTGCGCTTCTATGGTAGCATCGGCTTTTTCAAAATCACTTAAACATACATCGCAGCTTCCGCAAAACTCGGGCGCTTCTTCCATAAAATAATTCAACAGATATTTTCTTCTGCAGCTTCGTGTTTCACAAAATGCAGCCATCTGATCGAGCTTTTTCAGCAAGATGCGGCTCTGCTCCGGGTTACCTTCTACATTGGCAAAGTTTTTCAATTTCATTACATCACCGCTGCTGTAAAAAAGAATGGCATCGCTCTTAATACCATCTCTGCCCGCACGACCCGTTTCCTGATAATACCCTTCAAGGTTTTTAGGCAGATCGGCATGTATCACAAATCTTACATTGCTTTTATTGATTCCCATACCAAAGGCAATCGTTGCTACTATGATCTTTACTTCATCACGTAAGAATTGATCCTGCCTTTGTTCCCGAAGATTTTTTTCCAGCCCCGCATGATAAGCTGCTGCTTTAAAGCCGGCATCTTCAAGGTCTTTCGCAAGCTTTTCGGTAGAGGCTCTCGACAGGCAATAGATGATGCCGCTGTCTTCACGGTGTTCGTGCAGGTAGCCGATAAGCTGATCGAAATAATTATATTTTGATTTTACGAAGTAATGGATATTAGGCCTGTTAAAGCTATTCTCAAACAGGCTAAAGCTGTTCAGTCCGAGTTTTGCAATGATGTCTTTTTTTGTCAGCGTATCTGCAGTGGCGGTCAGTGCAATCAGCGGGGTATCCGGGAACTGCTTTTTTAGTTCGCCGAGGATAAGATACTCCGGCCTGAAATCATGTCCCCACTGACTGATGCAATGTGCCTCATCAATAGCAAACAAAGAAACTTTAATCTGCTTTAAGAATTGTATAAACTGGCTCCCGCCCAAAAGGCGTTCCGGCGCCAGGTATAAAAGCTTCAGCTTGTTATTAAGTAACTGACGTGAGATGTCTTCCTGTTCGTAAGAAGATAAAGTAGAGTTGAGATAAGCCGAGGGCACACCATTTACGCGCAGCGCATCTACCTGATCCTTCATTAATGCAATCAGTGGTGAGATAACAATCGTAACGCCGTCCATTAACAAAGCCGGTAACTGGTAGCAGATAGACTTTCCCCCGCCCGTAGGCATTAATACTACAGCATCTTTTTTAGCCAGGACTGTATTAATAATTTCTTCCTGATTCAGTCGAAAAACCGGGTAACCAAAATGATGCTGTAACGTTTTGTGAATATTATACATGGCCCTTCGGTTTGTTTCTCATTTGATGCTTAATGAAAGTTATAAATTAATTATTGAATGCCAAGGGTGATAACACGTTTTCAATTGAGAAGGACGACCTCCCGCGGGGCAGACCTATAAGGTTTTTAAAACCTTATAGGTCTAAAAGGCAGCAAATCAATGCGCTTCCAGCCAGTTCTCCCCAACGCCAATCTCAGCATCTGCAGGAACATCATTGGGCAGTAACAGCGCTGTTTGCATGCAATGGATGATAATAGGCTTGATCACTTCTATTTCTTCCTTGTGTGCATCAAAAACCAACTCATCATGAACCTGCAGCAGCATTTTTGATTTAAAATTCCTCTCTTTAAACTCTTTATGAATTTTTATCATTGCCAGCTTTATCATGTCGGCTGCGGTGCCCTGGATGGGTGAGTTGATAGCATTTCTTTCCGCATAACCCCTGACAGTAAAGTTGTGAGAATTGATATCTTTGAGCCAGCGCTTCCTGCCCATCAGCGTTTGTACATAACCGTGTTCCCTTGCAAAATTGATGGAATCATCCATGTACTTCTGTATGTTTGGGAACTGCTTTTTGTAATTGTCGATGATCTCTCTGGCTTCTGCCCGGGAGATGCCAAGGTTCTCCGCGAGTCCGAAAGCACCCTGGCCGTAGATAATGCCAAAGTTGACGCTCTTTGCTTTATACCGCATGTCTTTAGTGACCGCACTCTCCTCAACGTTAAAAACTTTTGCAGCGGTGGCGGTATGAATGTCTTTACGTTGCTTAAAAGCATCACACATATTGGGGTCGGCGCTTACTGCTGCAACGATGCGCAATTCAATTTGTGAGTAATCGGCGCTTACCAGCAGGTGATCGCTATCGCGTGGAATAAAAGCTTTTCTTATCTCGCGTCCTCTTTCTGTTCTGATAGGAATGTTTTGCAGGTTAGGATTATTGCTGCTCAATCTTCCGGTAACAGCAATCGTTTGTGCATAACTGGTATGAACCCTTCCTGATTTGTAATTAACGATGCCCGGCAGTGTATCAATATAAGTTGACTTAAGCTTGGTGAGTTGTCGGTATCCCAATATATCATCAACGATTTTGTTTTGATGTGCCAGTTTTTTTAATACATCTTCACCCGTTGCATACTGTCCGCTTTTGGTGGTCTTTGCCTTAGGATCAAGTTTTAGTTTTTCAAACAGAATTTCTCCCAACTGGCGTGGTGAAGACAAATTAAAACGTACTCCCGCCTGGGCATAAACGCTTTCTTCAAATTGCTTTGCTTCTATTTCCAATTCTTTGGAGTAGCTGTTTAAAAAGTCCATATCAACTTTAACCCCTTCAAACTCTATATCTGTTAATACTTTTACCAGCGGGGTTTCTACTTCTTTAAAAACCTTTTCTACTTCCTTTGTTGAAAGCAACGGTGCAAAAGTGTTTTTTAATTGTAAAGTGATATCGGCATCTTCGGCTGCGTATTCTTTTATTTTATCCAGCTCCACATCTCTCATGTTGCCCTGGCCCTTTCCTTTTTTACCGATCAGCTCTTCAATATGAATAGGCTCATAACTCAGGAACTGCGCACTCAGCAGGTCCATGTTCCTGCGGCCTTCCGGTTCAATAAGATAATGCGCCACCATGGTATCAAAAAGATTTCCTTTGAGCTCCACGCCATACCATTTCAGTACAAGCAAATCGTATTTGATATTCTGACCGATCCATATTTTGGAAGTGTCGGCAAACAGCTCTTCGAAGCAATTCAGAATACTATAAGTTTCTTCCCGATCGGGCGGACAAGGTACAAAATAACCTTCACCGGGCACATATGAAAAACTCAGCCCTACCAGATCGGCATTGTTGGCATCTATACCGGTTGTTTCCGTATCAAAGGATATTTCGGTTTGCTGCATTAACTTTTCAATGAGTTCTTTTATAGCAGCTTCGCCCTGAACAGCAATATAATTATGGGCTGTATTACCGGCATTGAATTGTGCGTTGAAGCCAACGGTTTCTTTAGGCTCTTCTTCTACCACTGGTGGCGTGGAAGCCTTGGTTTTTTCAGCAACAACATTCCCAAACAAATCAGTTTGAACGGCTTCCGGGGCGCCGGCATAAACGTTGAATGCTTCGCCCAGCACTCTTTTACCCAGGGCTTTGAATTCGAGTTCTATAAAAAGATCCTGAAGCACTTCTTTATTAAATTCTTTGATCCTGAAATCCTCTTCATGAAACTCGCAGGGCGCGTGTGTTACAATGGTAGCGAGCTTTTTACTCATGATAGCCAGGTCTTTACCAGCCCTGATCTTTTCTCCTACCGACCCTTTAATATTATCAGCGTTTGCAATCACATTTTCAACGGTACCATATTCAGCTAATAACTTGGAAGCAGTTTTCTCTCCGATACCCGGAACGCCGGGAATGTTATCGATGGCATCGCCCATCAAGCCTAAGATGTCAATCACCTGTGATACATCTTTTATATTCCATTTTTCGCAGACTTCTTTAGCGCCCAGAATTTCTTCTTTATTACCCTGGTAGCCCGGTTTATAAATTTTAATTTTATCTGTTACCAGTTGGCCAAAGTCTTTATCGGGCGTTACCATAAATACTTCGTATCCTAATTTTTCTGCCTGCTGTGCCAGGCCTCCTATTACGTCATCGGCCTCAAAGCCATCGCATTCTATTACAGGTATATTAAATCCGCGGATAATCTTTTTTATGTCTTCGAGAGAGTCTCTGAGGTCTTCAGGGGCTTCCTGCCTGTTTGCTTTATACTCAGAGAAATCGGTATGTCTTTCTGTGGGGGCATTGGTATCAAAAGCTACGGCCAGATGAGAAGGTTGTTCTTTGTTGATAAGGTCAATTAAAGTATTGGTAAAGCCAAACTGGGCGTTGGTATTACGGCCTTTTGAGGTAAGTCGTGGATTACGGATGAGTGCATAATAAGCACGGTAGATCAGTGCCAGGGCGTCCAGTAAGAATAGTTTTTTATTCATGGTGCGAAGGTAACAAAATCGGCGTGATCGGCCACAAAGACACGAAGGCACAAAGGAACACGAAGGAATTCCTTTGTGTTTCTTTGTGCCTTCGTGTCTTTGTGGCCCGTAACTCATGGCGGGGGTTACTTCTTCATCTCGTCCAGCGTCTTTTGCATTCTGAACATTTCATCCCTCAGCCTGGCAGCTTCCATAAAATCAAGGTCTTTGGCCGCCTGTTCCATTTCTCTTTTTACTTTAACAATGGCTTTCTGCATCTGGGGAATGGTTTGATAGGTTTCCTGATCTTCGGCGGCAACCGTTACTTCGCCATCGGTAGCAAGTGGTGAATCAGCATGGTAACCTTTGATTTCCAGCACGGATGTTTGGGCAAAAACATGCTCTTTGCTTCTTGTGATTGTTTTAGGAGTAATGCCGTGCTGTATATTAAAAGAAAGCTGTTTTTCACGGCGGCGGTTTGTTTCATCAATCGTCTTCTGCATGCTTTCCGTCATTTTATCGGCATAAAAAATTACCAGGCCGTTCACCTTCCTTGCAGCGCGTCCTGCAGTTTGAGT
>CAXTDO010000027.1:0-17900 GCA_964242315.1 uncultured Flavihumibacter sp. | reverse complement strand
ATAATCCCTCAACCCCCCTTGATATTTGCAGCAACCGGTGCTGCTACATTTATAGCGCTTTTAGTTCTAACAGATTTCCAAAATCTTGAATCATTGACCAAATCATACGCACGATACATGAAATAAGTAGTTGCCATCCTGCTGAAAGGCCTGTCGCCAGTTAAATCACGGGCCATTTGGTCTTGTACGTCATATCTTGAGCCGAAATACAAATGTTGTGTATTTCCATTACTGAGGTTAGTAGTTACATCATTGGTAAACTGAGCAGAAAGTATAATTTCCGGTAAAGATTCATTGGCAGAATTTATACCTGTAAAATTCCATAAACTCCCAAAATTTGCTGCTAAGGGGTGATTGGCTATTACAGCATCGCACAGAGGGCCAATTGCCGCTAAATCGGTAGCTACAGTTGATGTGTTCCAGGAACTGTTTATTTCACTTGATCTGAACAAATATGCTTTTGCTAAATAATGAGCCGCGGCATCTTTTGTGATATGAGATGGGCCCCCTGTATTTGATAGCAGTGTATACGCTTTTGTAAAATCGTCAATAATTTGAGCACAAACATCTTTTGGCGCAGCCCGTGTAAATTCCAACTGTATAGTAGTAACCGGCGTTAGCTGTAATGGTACGCCGCCATATTGGTTTACTAATCTTAGATAATTATACGCACGCATAAAATATCCTTCTCCTAAAGCGGTGCTCTTAATGGCAGCAGCAGTAGAAGTACTATTCATGCTATTTTGAATTAACAAATTGGCATCTCCAATTCCCGTGTACAGGGCGTCCCATTGCAAATTAGAACCAGCAGTATTACCGGAAGTTAATATTGATGAATTGTATGTTGCGTCGTAATTGTTCCATTGCGAATTGGAGGGGTCTCCGCCAATATGAAATTCATCCGTTCCATAATTGGTAGCCGCATAGTTCCATTCGCCATTGAACGGGGCATTAAAAACCTGGTAATAGGCACCTACTGCTAACTGCTGTATCCCGGCATCTGTTTTATAAAATTCAGTAGTCCTTCCGGTGGTGTATGTTTCAGTCAAAAAATCTTTGTTGCAGGATGAAATAAAAAATATCACCGCAACAATCATTAGTTTATTGAAAATATTATTTTTCATAAATTCAAATTAATATTTATTAAAATGACGCATTAATTCCAAGTGTAACACCCCTGTTCCAGGTTGGCCCTACCACATCCATATCAAGGTATTTGATTTTAGAGAATAACATACCCGGGTTTGATACTTGTACATATGCCTTTAAATTTGAGATACCTGATTTACCTAAACTTTTATTATTGACCGTATAACCAAGAGATAGATTCCGGATCTTAATAAAGGAACCGTCCAAATACCCTAATGCTGCAGAATACGGATCAAGTGCTGCACCCCCTGCGTTGAATATGGGTTTCTGAAAGTCTGCATTTTGATTGGTTTCAGTATAATAGTTAATTTGCCTTGTAACACCACGGGCAGACTCTCCTTCACCACCCGTGTTATACAGATAATTTAATCGTCCATACAGGAAGATGGAAAAATCAAATCCTTTATAAACTATTGTATTTGTCATGCCAACTACCCAGCGGGGTCTTGTCCAGCCAATAATCTGGCGATCATTGTTTGGATCAATTTTATTATCACCATTAAGGTCTGCAACTTTTACATTGCCTGGTGAAAACGTATTAGCAGTAAATTTTTTAAATGCCGCTGAATCACCGGCATGCCATAAACCCAAAGATTTATAACCATAAATTACACCTACCGGCTGGTCAATAAACCAGGTATTGACTAAATCATTTTGTTTCCCGTTAGCTAATGATAC
Source organism: uncultured Flavihumibacter sp. (assembly GCA_964242315.1). Classification (GTDB taxonomy): domain Bacteria; phylum Bacteroidota; class Bacteroidia; order Chitinophagales; family Chitinophagaceae; genus JADCRZ01. Next base: position 16,073 of record CAXTDO010000027.1, on the reverse strand, counting down.
TATATGTTCCTTTTGCCAGGCTGCATTTACAGTGGTAGTCCACATTAAATCTTTTCGGTTAATGTTAACTGTTGTTATATTGATATCCACTCCACTATTAGCCGTTTTTCCAATATTAGCCAAAGATGTAGTAAACCCGGTTACCGTAGGAATTGATCTTAGCAATAATAAATCTGTAGTAGTGGAAGTATACACATCAAAACTGCCTGAGATCCTTCTTTTTAATATCGAAAAATCTACACCGAGATTATATTGTGTTGTTTTTTCCCAGCCAATTTCCGGATTTGCCAATGTTGCACTGGGAATTGAACCAGCGGCATTTGCAGCTACATACGGATAAAAAAGAGAAGTAAGAATGCCTTGCGTTGAATAGGGCCCAATTGCAGAGTTTCCTGTAACGCCTGCCCCAACTCTCAATTTTAAGTCATTGATCCAATTTGATGATGCCATAAAATTTTCTTTATTAATTCTCCATGCCAGGGCAGCAGAAGGGAACAAAGAATATTTATGACCTTCAGCAAATTGCGATGCGCCATCTTCACGTGCCGAAACCGTTAACAAGTATTTATCCTTAAAGCTATAATTAAGTCTTGCCATATAAGATAATAATTGTTGCTGGCTTATGTTAGAGGTGGTACTTATCGCTCCGGTTACCGTGCCGCTGGAAAGGGCGTTCCATAATTGAGAAGCTAAAGGCACACCATTACCTGTTATAGAACTGGTATCCCTTGTATAGGCTGTCTGGCTTTGTAACAACGTTAACCCGAAAGTATGCTCACCAAAAGTTTTATCGTAAAAAAGCAAATTATCTAATGTATAGGAAAGTGTTTTATAATTGATAAGGGAACCGAAGCTGGTGCTTCCCCCGTTTGCGACGGAGTTAGCATCAATATAAATTCCATCACGATAATAAGATACATCCGGGCCAAAATTCATCCGGTATCTCAGTCCCTTTAATGCCGGGAAAATTGAACCGAAATTTATTTGGGTGTATAAACTGCCAAATGCCCTCGTGGTTACCCGCTGGTCTCTATTGTAGTTCCATTCATTAACGATGTTCTTATAAGAATTATCACCACCAGGAAAAAGGATCCTTGCCCCGGCAGAATCATAAGGGACTGCATAAGGGAATAATCCTCTTGCACTTTCATATAAACCACCGGCAGGAGTACCGATTGTTGCAGAAGCTACAGGTGATTGTCCATATTCTTGTCTGCTATAAGTAACACTGATATTACTCCCAAAGGAAAGCCATTTTGTAGCTGTGATGTCTACATTTGCTTTCGCTGAATATCTTCGAAATGACTGCCCTCTTATTGTGCCTGTATTATTCAAATAGCCAAAAGAGCCATACGCTCTTATCTTATCAGATCCACCACTAACACTAATAGTATTATCTGAAGTGGTAGATTGTTGTTTAACTAACCCTCGCCAATCGGTGGTAGCAACTTTTGAACCATCCCAGGTACCAGATGCCCATCCTTTAGCAATATTTGCCCAGGCCGACGGATCACCAGTTGCATTAAAATAAGTTCTATCATTGGCAATATTGGGCTGATCTCCTCTTGGATAACTGCTGATGCCTGTTGTTGCATTTAATCCGGCATAATAGTAAGCCCATCTGCGGAAAGTAATAAAATCGCCGGCATTAAACATGTCTTCATTATCAACTAAATTTTCAAATTTAAATGAGCTATTAAGACCAAGCGTTACTTTGCCATTCTTACCTTGTTTAGTAGTAACAATAACAACACCATTTGCACCACGTGAACCATAGATAGCAGTTGCAGATGCATCTTTCAACACATCAATTGTTTCTATATCCAAAGGATTGATATTTTCAATACCTCCGGTTATCAGTGGAATCCCATCAACAACAAATAAAGGTGTACTTGATGCGGTTAATGAACGAACACCGCGAATATTAATATTGCCAACTGTTCCGGGGCGTTCGTTGGAAGAAATATCAACACCCGCAACTTTACCCTGCATTGCCTGCAAAGCATCTGAAACAGGGCGTGATTTGATTTCGTTTTGATTGATACCTACAACAGCGCCGGTTACGTCTTTTCTTTTAACCGTTCCGTAACCTATCACTACCACGTCGTCCAGTGATTTTGATGCCTGCACCATGGAAACAGTAAGGCTGGCTCGGTTCTCCACATTTATTTCCTGATCTGTAAATCCAACATATGTAAATACCAGGGTTTCCTTACCGGTAGCAAGCCTAAGGGTGAAAGCGCCGGCGGCATCCGTAACGATGGCTTTGTTATTACTTCCTTTTATGCTTACGGTAACACCGGCAAGGCCCTGACCGTCATCGCCGGTTACCTTACCGGTCACTAAAAAATTTTGTGCTTTAACAGAAAAAGAAGAAACCAGGAAGAGAAGAAGCATACTATTCCGGAAAAAGGCTGACAGTTTGGTGTTTAGGCAGCGTCGTGGTTGGGCAGGGCACCTCGGCTGGGTAACGCCTGACCTGCGGTTATAAGTTTTCATACATCAAGCAGTATTGTTTAGATGGTAATTTATGAAATTTTTTAATTTGGCTCAATTCTTTCCGATGGTTTAAGTCTTTTGAACGATCACTAATGATTACAGGACTGTATTTTGATTGATGGGAAGCACGTTAAGGCTTGAATGCAAAGAACATAAAGCGATTTATTATAATGACAGGACAGGAGGAAACTCCCACTAAATGCCATGCCGTGTTTTGTTATTTCAATGAAACAATTTAATTTTTGTTAACACGTTTTCCGGTTGATAAACATTGATAATAATGCGATGTATTTTGCTTCTTTTCATTGTTCTGCTTTCATGTCAACACAAAGCAGTAACTACCGGCGAGCCATTAATAACCGGCAAAGTGGTAAAAATTGTAGATGGAGATACCTATGATATTTTATTACCAAACAATACTACTTTAAGAATAAGAATGGAGGGAATTGACGCTCCTGAAAGAGGCATGCCATTTTATAAAGTATCGAAAGACTACCTCGGTAAATTATGCTTTTCACAAACAGTTCGTATAGAAAAAAGCAGTATCGACAGGTATGGCAGAACGCTCGCAAAAACTTATGATTCTAATGGCGATGAACTTGGCTTGCTTATGATAAGAGCCGGTTATGCATGGCATTTTAAAAAGTATTCATCCGATAGCCAACTGGCAAATGCCGAGATTGAAGCAAGAACCAGTAAAGCCGGACTTTGGATAGATGATCTGCCGGTTGCTCCATGGTATTGGAGAACAAAAAAACGAAAACATTAGAACAATAAAGCGAGGTTTTTGCAATTGTTAGTTCAGAGACGTACAATTTGCCGGGGCCATACCTTAATGCAATTGACATCAGTGAACTTCTTTATAGACTTTAAAGGCATCCACTATTGGCCGGGTTAACCGGAAAGGACTTTGCCGGCGGTGTTGTATTATACGGAGGAAAAGATACGGTACCCTTTGGCAAAAATTTATGGGCCGTACCGTTTCATATTTTGTGGCAGTAGAAAGGCGTGCGAAAGTTGAGAGATATTGTCTGTTTAAGAACAACCCCATGGTATCATTGAAAACAGGTAATTTTAATCAACATACATAAACGACTGCTTATATGAATCATCTCACACGAATTTTATTTTGCCGGAGAATTTACATGTTGGGTGTGTTGTGCTTTACGGGATTATTTTGTATGGCACAGTCACAAAAAATTAATACGCAACCCCGGCTGGGATACCGCACTGCTCATATTTTAACTGTTGCCGGTGCCCAATTTAAAGATTTAAACCGCAACGGACAACTCGATCCATACGAAGACTGGCGATTGACAGCCGAACAAAGAAGTAAAGACCTGTTATCCAAAATGTCAATGGAGGAAAAGGTAGGTTTTATGCTTATCAGTTCAGCGGCGTTGAAGAATGAATCAAGTTTTAATAGCACAGCTACCACTGGCAATGCACCCAGCAGTGATTTTAATGAGGAAGACAGAATAAGTGCCACCAATATTTTTACGCGGAAGACGCTACCCTATCCTATTATGAACATTGCCGGCACCACCAAGGGAGTAACAAAGTTTCATCTGCGGCATTTTATTTTCCGCGCAAATGTCGGTGCCCGGATGACGGCTGAATGGGCTAATAAACTGCAGGCCCTTTGCGAATCAGACGGTCTCGGCATACCTGCTATCATTGCCTCTAATCCACGAAATCATTTAACCAAAGACGCATCTGTTGGATTAAGTGTTGGTAAAACGGTATTCTCCTCCTGGCCCGGTGAACTGGGCTTGTCTGCAATGCATGATCTTCCATTGGTGCGGGAATTCGCTGATATTGCCCGCCAGGAGTGGACCTCCGTTGGATTACGAAAAGGATATATGTACATGGCAGACCTGAGTACGGAACCACGCTGGCAGCGAATAGAAGGTACGTTTGGAGAAAATGCAGACTGGGTTGCAAAAATGATTACAGAGATTGTGCTTGGATTTCAGGGACCTAAGCTTAATTCAAATTCAGTGGCGTTGACGACCAAACATTTCCCGGGAGGCGGCGCGGGAGTCGGCGGACAGGATCCCCATTTTGAATGGGGAAAAGTGGAACATTTCCCGGGCGGAAAGTTTGAGAACAATTTGATCCCATTTAAAGCTGCCATCAAAGCGGGAACCTCGGCCATCATGCCTTATTACTCGCAGCCTCGTAACACTCCCTTTGATACCATTGCATATGCATACAACAAAGCTGTGATCCATGATTTGTTACGGACACAACTGGGTTTCGATGGCATTATTAATTCAGATACCGGCCCTATTGAAATGATGCCCTGGGGCGCTGAAAACCTTTCCATCACAGAGCGTTACAAAAAAACACTGGAAGCCGGAGTAAATCTTTATTCCGGAACTGCCGATCCCACGATTTTACTTGAGACCGTGAAAAAGGGATTGGTAGACAGTGCCCTGATTAATGCATCAGTATATCGTTTATTAATGGAAAAATTTAAACTTGGCCTGTTTGAAAATCCCTATGTGGATGAGGATGCTGCAGAGAAAATAGTCGGCAATAAAAAATTCCAGGAAAGGGCGGATCTTGCCATGCGCAAATCGATTGTTTTGCTGCGCAATGAGGCAAAGGCGCTTCCATTAAAACCTGCAACCAAAGTTTATTTTGAATCCTATTTTCAAAAAAGGGGTGCCGCACCAGGTAATGTATATAGCGCTAACAACAACAATAAGTACAATGTAGAATTTGTAAATACACCGGAGGCTGCTGATGTTATCCTGCTATGGCTAACTCCCGGGTCAAAATCTTTGTTTGAGTCTGATGGCTCGCCAATTTATCTTTCCTTATCTAAAAATGGAATAGATATAGACTACGTCAATAAATTATCCGCAAAAAAGCCAACCATCATGGCAATCAACTATACGAACCCCTGGGTAATCAGTGAAATATTCAATCCGTCCACAAAATCTAATTATAAAGCTGTTATTGCCACCTTTAACACCACTGCAGAAGCTCTCCTGGATGTTGTAATGGGAAAGTTCAACCCATCAGGAAAAATGCCTTTCACCACTCCCATCTCTGAAGAGGCAGTGCAGCAACAGTTGTCAGATGTGCCGGGTGATCAGAAAGGACAGGGTTATCCGTTGTTTAAGTATGGGGAAGGGATGGGTTATAAGTAATGCCTGATGAACAACCCTATGGTATCGTTGAAACCATTAATTTAATGTGAATACTGGATTACTTTAAATGTAAGTCATTGAGTTAGGAAGAAGTCTAAGCGATTTGCCGAGTGGGAATTTTGTGTTAGTAACTGTCAATTACAAGTATTATATAATCCGGTATTCACGTTAATTAATTCCGGATCCTATTATAATTAACGTCTGGAGATAAAGTAACTATGAATTTTGTCAGCAGCGAGTCCCGCTAGGGACGGCATATCGGTAGCACGCTGTATGCTGTTTTGATCCAGTGCCGTCAGGTACGGAATATCGGTTACCAGCGCAATTAACAACGTCCATTCTGTGTGTGAAGTTACCGATATTGCGTACCTGACGGCACTGGATCAAAACAGCATTAGCCGTGCTACCGATATATCGTCCCCAACGGAACTCGCTGCTGACAGAACACTATCTCATTGTTATTTAATGTGAAATCATGACTATGTCAGTAAACAAGGAACGGCTTGAAACCAAATAAAACTCTAATGCTCTTAATTATTTACAAGCAGCCTAATTAATGAACAATCAATATATTATAATGATTCTAATCCAGTATTCACGTTAATTTAATAATATTATTAATTTTCAAAATTCATAGAACTCGCGTTTACACTGTAAGCTTTTGAAACCTTATAGGTAAGTTTCCTTCATCAAAAAGTTATAAGATATACAGTTATTTAAGTTGACTTGATTTTTAACATCCAAGCTGTGCGGTTTTAGAAACCCTATAGATTAAACCTACTTTTTAGTCGTCTTGGTTTAATGATGCGCTAATTTTACTTAATCATATACTTTACATTCAGAGAACCCTGGGAAATGGCTACTCTTGATGTTTTATCCAATCATTATTTCATGTCTGCAAATCTAACATTCCATGTTAGATTTGCAGACATGATCCAGCGCAGATTAGAAGCTAAAATCAAAGATGGATTGCAAAGAAGCCCCTCTATTGCCTTAATGGGCCCTCGGCAGGTGGGTAAACGACCACTGCGCTCAATATTTCTGAAATAACACCTGCCGTTTATCTTGACCTGGAAAGTCGCCTGGATCTGGAAAAGGTTCGCGACATCATCGCTTTTCATGGCGCGTGCCAGCAATCAGTAAGGCAAAAGGGCCGCTGTCAACTAATTTCAATCTAAATAGGTTCATGAGCACGTGTTTTCTCCCATTCTCTTGCTTCCAACTCAACTCCTCCGGCAACAAGAGCCGTGGACATTCAATATCGGCAAGCGCCTGGTTCGATCTCCAAAAATTTATGTCCGTGATAGCGGCATCACACACGCTTTGCTGAATATTTCAACTTACAATAAAAACAATAATTAAATATTTAAAATAAACTTTCAGTAATTATTGAAAATTCAATAAATTATTATAACCTTTGCTAAATGAAATTTACAAAGTTTAAAGAAAAGTTTATAGAAACCTGTGGTAACGTCAGAAGGCAATGGGCTGTCAATAAATCCAATGCACAAATACAGGCATTGCTAATTGCACCTGATCCCCTGACTATGGATAACATTATTGAGGTACCTGAAATCTCAAAAGGAAATGCCAATATGAGTATCCGCGAATTGATGGATTGGAAACCTGTGTATAAAAAATCTGTTTCCGTAGATTGGAAGGAAGACTTCGTAGCGGAGAAGGATGTGTGGAAGTGGGCACTCAAAATTGGAAACGTGCGGAAGCAATGCGAATTAAATCCGGTGCCTGACCTGTTTCAGGAATTTGCGAGTAGTAAGGAGATGAACAAAACACCGGGAGAACAAGAATTCTCCAAACAGATTAAAGAGCTGAACGCCTTTACCCAACAAGTTGGCAAGCTTGGCGACAAGCTTTTTTCATCCCTAAGGATAGATATTATTTAAGTTATTGAAAAGGTTTGCCTGAAATGAATCTCAACATTAGTGCATATATCGCCTTTATTGCTTTGATGATAATTATTATCGTGTACGTAGGAAGGTATTTTTATACTAATGGCCGGGTGTTTATTATTTCGTTATTGAAGGGAAATATTTCAGTGGCAGATTCAATCAACAGGCTTTTATTAGCCGGTTATTATTTACTGAACATTGGTTACGCGTTTCTAAAATTACAGAACTGGAGAAAGATCAGTACGTTGGAAGGATGGTGTTCAAGCCTGGCCATAAACATGGGGACGCTGATCTTAATCCTGGCTTTGATGCATTATCTCAATATGCTGGCCATTTACTACTTATCAAAATCACATTCAATCACACATAAAATGTTTCAATCATGAGTAACGCCTATATCGTTGCCGCTTATTTTATCTATCTACCAATCTCTTTATTATTGACCTGGCTGGTAGCCAGGACACTGTTTCAAAACGGCTTGATTTTTATGCGCGACATCTTTTTTGGCCGCGAGGAGATGGCACAGGCAACAACAGCCCTTTTTAAAAGCGGCTTTTATTTACTGAATGTTGGCTTTGCACTTTACATCCTAAAGATATATAACGCACTAACCGGGATGCAGGATACCATTGAAGTGTTAAGTTCTAAAATCGGCGGCTTTTCTATTTACCTCGGAATCATGCTTTTTTTCAATCTGTACCTCTTCTTCCGCGGCAAAAAGGCTTCAAGACAAAAACGTTTGGACGTCTCCAATGCTGCTGCACCCACACCTAAAGTCTGATTACTGCGCCATCTTTAGGTGTTTGGTTTACCTAAAAATAAAACCTATGCGTAATATCGTCATAGCTGGTGGAAGGGGCTTTATCATTCTATTAAATTAAGCAAACGTTGACGTATCAGCTATCAGCAGATCAAACCAGGTAAGTTTTCCTCCTGATAACTGACTGCTGATGGCTGATACGTCGATTACCGTCATTTAACGTGTGACACAACACCAGGTGCATAACACATAACATAAAACACTTACAACCATATGTTGTAAGTGCTTTTTTCTTGCTTTTGGAACCCGCTTAAAATCTACGGCCCAGCATTCCTCCGGCACTGCCGAAACCGCGGCCGCCGCCCAATAATCCACCGAGCAGCCCACCACCGCCGCCGCCAAGTAGACCTCCCAATAAGCCACCGCCACCTCCAAGCATACCGCCACCGCCGCCAAACATTCCACCACCGGATGACCTGCCTCTGCCGCCACTAAACATTCTTGCCAGTACAATAGGACCCAGGATGGCCAGGGCGCCTTTCATTAAAGCGTTGGAATTAATGCCGGCATTCTTAAGCTTATCACCAAAACCGAGACTATCAAGAAAACCTGCAGGGGTTGTTTCCTGTGACTGGAGAGCCGGCGCCTGCGCGGGAACTGCTGCAACCGCCTTTTTTGTAAATTGATCCAGGACTGAAAACTGGTCTGTGTTTACACTAAGATAAGACGCCATTTGTTGAACCGTTTGTTTCTCCTCTTCCGAGTATTCTTTATCGGCCTCGGCAAAAGCAATCAAATCACTTACAAACGAAAAGCGAAGATCACTTTTCTTCAGGATGTCGAGGCATCGGTTTAATTCGTCGTCTGACATCTGTATAACGGCGGCGTTGCGGATAAGCGCATTCTGTTCTTCTGAAAGATTAGCAGATTCGCAAAGTGCTTCTATATACTCTAGCTCTTCGGGGCTCGCCGTTCTGTCTGCAGTAGCCAGTGAAGCTATCGCTCCCAGGTAAGCGCCTTTTTCCAGGTCGCTGTAACCTTCCAGAATAGTAGTCTGTTCTGCCATTTATTAGTATTTTTATAAGTGAGGAATATTATCTCGAGTTAATAATGTAAAAACGCGTGCCATAGTATTTTACATTATTGTTCCAGGCTATTTTTTTGTAGTGGGAGAAGATTACTGCATAAGGTGATTCACATAATCAATAAATCAGTTCTCTGTACAGATGGTGTAAACTGATGGATTGCTTTATCTCATCACAAATTTAAAGCCCATGAGGGGGAAAGTTATGCTATATGTAAAGAATCGTATATAAAGATAACAATGGTAAGGTTGATAGTCAGAAATACAACAAATAGATTAATTTTCTCAACATATGTTTCGGTTTTTTACCGCGAAGGAGAAAAATAACCAACCTTCTGTATAATAATCAAAGATTACAACATATCTCATCAGGGGGTCTCTCTTTGCAGTTTAATGCAATGTTTCACTTTTTCACGAAGATTCTGCTTAGATTATAATCGTCTGATTGCACATTCAAGAAGTACGTGCCGGCGGGAAGTATGTTAACCGGTAAATTGTAAATTTTGGTTCCTGCGTTATGATAAAATTCTTTAGTAAGCAGGGTTTTCCCATTAAGATCGTACACTTGAGCAGTCAGTTTTCCTTTTAAAGTTGCAGGTATTGAAAATCGCAGCACAGCGCTTACCGGGTTCTCTATTATCATGAATCTTTCTTCAGAGATTCCAGATTTTATTTGTACTGTTTGGGAATACTGAAGTTGGCCATCTTTATCTACAGATTTCACCCTATAAAAGGTATTTCCGGTTAAGGGTGCGGGATCGTTAAAGTTATAGTCATGCAAACTATTACTAAAACCAACGGCTCCTACTACTCCTATGCTATCGAATGTGTTGGCTGACGAGGAACGTTCTACAATAAAGTAATTACTTTTAAATTCGCTGCCTGTAGTCCACCTTACTACAACCGATTTGGGCTGAGAGACGGCAGTAAGCCTGATAAAATTCACCGGCAGTGCAACTTCTCCAACAGTATATTGAAATGACTCATTGCTTATACCGGTATGAATAATTCCGCCAAAGAGCCAGAATGTTCCAATGTTACCTGACGGGTAAGCAGTACTATATCGTGCCGAGGGTTTAAAGGCAGAAGATGCGGTGCCCTGGATTCCGAACTGGTCTTCACTACTAGTCAAATTGTCGCCCCCAATCCATGTCCACTGCTTTGTTGATGGCTGGTACCTCCACAAATCATTGAGAATTCCCGTAGCGGAACCGGATCGTCCATATCCCCCGAAAAGAAAAAAGTTGCCAGCCTTGTCGGTAAAAGAGGCGGCTGAAGTTCTTGCTCCAGGGAAATTAGTGGAGGAAGGCACACCCTTTATTCCATACAGGCCACCTGCGGTTCCCAGGCTGTCCCCAGCCAGGTAGGTCCAAAAACCGGTTGAAGGAGTATATTGCCATAAATCTGACAGGTCTACATAAGCGTATTTCGCTGAGCTTCCATTTCCGCCATAGAGGTATAAAACGCCATTTGCATCAATGGCCCCCGTAGCAGAGACCCTGGAGCCCGGTCGATTCGTAGCGGCTCCAACCCCTCTCGTACCGTATATGCCCGACACAATCAAACTATCGCCACTCATCCAGGTCCACAGTCCGTTTACAGGCGTGTATTTCCACAAGTCGTTTAATTGGTTTGGGAATCTAGTGCCATATCCGTATCCCCCAAAAAGCCAGAAATTTCCATTGGCATCTGTCCAGGTAACTGATTCATTTCGGGCACCAGGATGATTAGTTGCGGCTGGCACCCCCTTTTGGCCATAAGATGCTTTGTGCGTAATACTGTCTCCACTTCCCATCCAGGTCCACTGATTTTGTGAAGGAGAAAATTTCCAAAGATCGCCTAGTACAGATCTCACGCCGTCCTGGTAACTGCCCTCCCCGCCATATAACCAAAGATTTCCATTTATATCCGTCCAGCCCATTGCCTTAGACCTTGCACCAGGTTGCACTTCATTTCCCGGAACTCCAAGAGTTCCGTAAAAAGCTGGCTGATTAGGCGAACTTCCTCCACTCATCCAGGTCCAGACATCTCCCTTCAACATCCATAAGTCGTTGGTCGGGTACAGCTCATTGACCAAATATGTTGTTCCTCCAAACAGCCACCTGGTGCCATTATAATCAGTCCAGGCTGTTGCATTTGCCCTGCTTCCAGGATTGTTTGATGGGGCAGCAACAAATTTTTCACTTCTCCGGGTATTTTGGCCGACTGTGTTGGTATTCCCGTTCACCCAGGCCCATTCACCTGTTGCCTGCGTATACTTCCACAACTCGTTCGTAACACCATATTCGGGAACCGCATTGCTAAATCCACCAAATATATATAGATTGCCAAGTGAATCTGATTTTCCGGTAGCAGAAGTTCTCGATGCCGGAGTAAATGAAGTGCTTGCAACGCCACGGAGACCGAACTTACCGCGCTGATTTCTTGTTGAATCACCGGTCAGCCAGGTCCACATCCCTTCAGAGACGTCAAACTTCCATAAGTCGTTTAAATCACCAGATGCACTGACATCGTAACCATTTCCGCCAAAAACATAAAAATTGCCAGCCAAATCAAGACACGAAGTAGCCATATACCTTGCTCCTGGTCTGTTTGCTGTATCGTAGTTATTTTTTCTTCCATAAGAACCTTTGTGGTTTATAACCGTGTCTCCACCCATCCATGTCCAGATTCTCGTATAGCTATTGAACATCCAGAGATCGTTTTGTGACCCATAACCTGCAATGGTCCGGCCGCCAGCTCCTCCAAACATCCATACATTTCCTGCACGATCAGATGAAAGAGCAGCATTATATCTGCCTGTTGGCTTGTTTGTAGGAGCTGGAATTCCTTTCTTGCCATAAACAGGCAATTGATTAGCTATGGAGTCACCCTGGATCCAGGACCATTCGCCTGTTTTTGTATCTAATGTCCAAAGATCGTTCAGCGCGCCAAAAGTGGTGCGGGAATAACCATTTCCACCAAAGACAAATATATGGCCGGTTGTATCCATCCAACCCAGGCTACTGACCCGCGACCCCGGAATATTATTTTTTTCGCTCTGATCTTTTGTACCATACCTTCCATATTTATACACGGCGGTATCTCCGCTTATGAATGTCCATTGACGGGTTTTAGGTTCATATTTCCATAAATCGTTTAAATAGCCGTATTGATCAGCAATTCCTTCCCCGCCAAATAACCAGAGATTTCCACTAGCATCCGTCCAGGTTGCCGAACCAGTCCTGATGCCAGGGGTGTTCAGAATATCACCCACTCCTTTTTTGCCAAAAACAGCCCTGCCGTCAGTGATTGTATCACCCCCTTCCCAGGCCCATTGATTTGTTGCAAATTCATATCGCCATAAATCAGCGGTGGTACCGAACCTCCCATCAATGGAGCCAATTCTGCCTGGACCACCATACAGCCACATGTTTTTGTTATCGGCCCAGGTAAATGAGCCTTGCCTTGAACCCGGAGTATTTTCAGGAGCAGCAATTCCACGGTTGCCGTAAACCGGATTCTGTGGCGCTTGTTTGTCGCCGTTAATAAATTTCCATTGTGCATCTTGTGCAACTACCAAAGTCATGGAGAGGAGAAATGCAAAAAATAAAGTGTGCTTCATTTAGATAAGGTATACGGAAAAACAAATAGTGAAATACATCAATTGAGCCCCGGTCTATTAAGACGGAGCAACGGTGATAATTAAAGTATGCTTGCTTTAAATAGAAGATGCTGGAGTGTGCTTCTCGAAAAGGGATAGAGTACGCAAATGTAAATAGAAGAGCTGACTATTCCAAATGCTCGTAGTTCACAGTGCTTATGAGTTTCAAATACACGAATCTTGCAGTTGTTTTGCAACAAGCCAGTAAAAAGTACTTATCTCTGTTGATTCTTGATCAAGATGAAAGAATAATTCTATTAACTTCTTCTTGTTGATGAGGACGAAGAGTGCCGGACGGCGCTATATTGATTGGGATAAGCGTTACTGAACTCTGAAACAGGAAAGACTCGCAAAACACTTTAAAACTTTTTGCTTAGAACAACGGGAAGTAACGCAATTGCGAAAATGAAAAATCCCACGTCAAAGGTAGTTTTGATGGGGGATTTATTTCTTTTTAGCAGTCGGTAATTCGTGTGCTGTGCTCCCCTTCTGGACTTGAACCAGAGACCTTGTGATTAAATAGTAAGACTTTTCTGGAAAACAAACAATTAAAAACTCAATAGTATAAGTTAATGAAAACATATCCTGTGGCTGATTAAAACAGTTTTTATTTAGGTTTTTTGTTGTTAGTATTTGTATTTTAAGTTAATTGTGTCGGAGTATAGATTTTGTCAGAATTGCGTCGGAACTTGATTAGTTAATTTAAAGGTATATTCCTACCAAGCCAAAAATTAAAAACAACAATTTTCATCGATAAATACCACCCTAAAGAAAATTGTCTATGTGCTGTGAGTATTCGTACTACGTACGATCGCAAAATGAAATATTTTCCTACGCCGGTAAGACTGTAATCTCAGCTTTTGATTATAAACAATTTGCGGAAAATGGTACGAAAAAGAAGTTGCTATATGTTGCGCATAAAAAAGAAATGTTATCGCAGGCAAAGGCTACTTTTAAAGGTATACTAAAAGATAACAATTTTGGTGAACTATGGGTAGATGGTATTGTACCGCAAAAATTTGAGTACGTATTTGCTTCCATACAAAGCTTGAACAATGGGTTACACAGGTACTCACTTTCAGAAGATTACTATGATTTCATTGTAATTGATGAAGTGCATCATATTACGGCCGAAAGTTACCGACCTATCCTCGCTTATTTTAAGCCTCATATTTTATTAGGACTCACTGCTACTCCAGAAAGAATGGATGGGGGGATATTTTAAAAGATTTTTGCGATGCCGCTGCCGCTGAGCTTAGGTTGCCCGAAGCATTAAATCAAAACCTGCTTTGTTCATTTCAATATTTCGGTATATCTGATAGCATCGACCTGTCTACTTTATCATGGAAAAACGGCCATTATCTACCTGGCGAATTGACAAAGGTTTATACCGAAAATGATAAAAGAGTGGGGGAAATAATAAATAACCTGAATAAATACTTACACAACATACAGGATGTTACGGCACTCGGCTTTTGCGTAACCATAGAACGTGCAAAATTCATGACAGAAAAATTCTTGTTAGCTGGTTTAAAAGCTGATTACCTGGTTAGCGAAAACTCGCATGAACGGGAGGAAAAGCGGAGTAAACTAAAAAACAAGGAACTCAATTATTTATTTGTTCGAAATATCTTCAATGAAGGAGTTGATATACCTGAAATCGACACCGTTTTATTTTTGCGCCCTACAGAAAGTCTGACTATTTTTTTACAGCAACTTGGAAGAGGACTACGTCTGTCAGAGGGAAAGGAGTACCTGACGGTTGTGGATTTTGTGGGACAAGCACATGCAGATTATGATTTCGAATCCAAGTTTAGAGCGCTGGTAGGCAAAACAAATACATCTGTACAAAAGGAAATCGAAAATGATTTTCCTCATCTTCCTTTAGGGTGCTCCGTCATACTTGAAAAAAAAGCAAAGGAGTATATTCTTTCGAAAATTATCAGAGCAAATAGTAGGTCGCAACATACTAATCAGCCAGCCGGACCAGGTTATCATTAATGAATATCTACCGGGGCAAGGAATCAGACCTCATAAAGACAGGAACTACTTTGAAAACCAAATTTGTGGTATTAACCTGGGAAGCGGTTGTATCATGCGATTTTTAAAGGGTGCGGATGTGGTAGATATAGAGGTTCCGCGACGTTCGTTATATGTAATGCAGGATGAGGTACGATATAAATGGAAACACGCCATACCACCAAGGAAAAAAGACGTAATTGACAGAAACGTTCAACATAGAGAAAGACGGTGGTCGATCACCTATCGTAAGGTAAAAATGAACAAGATTAAACCGATAAACGCTGAAAGTAAGGTAGCCGGAATGCTAAGAGAAATCTATGGTGTAAATATTAGATAGTACCTGGACTAAGCATTTTTTCCGCTGTTGGTGTTATCTCCATCAACATATTTTTCAAAAATGATTTGTATTGCCACTTGCATGGGAGTGAAAAATTCCCAGTCTTCGAACATCATTACTGCAATGACCTAACAAGACAGAAATTATACTTCCCATTTAACCCTTGAGGCAACTGGTTACGCATCCTTTTTAGCTTTAATGCAAGCTTGAGAGATCTTTTTAAATATCATTATATGAAATAACGTTAAATGAAAGTTAGAGACGAGGCCTACCGGTATTATTTCTATTTCATCCAGGAAAGAATGGAAATTTTTTGGAGGAGATATGAAGGTTCGGAGAGTAGTTTGACTGATGATCCTATCCTTGCACAGTATAAGTTTACCAATTTTTATCGTGCCCAGGACAGGGTTAGCCAGTACCTCATAAGACATGTTATCTTAGAAAAAGAGAATCAATTCTCAGACATAGATAATCTTCTTAGAATTATAGTGTTTAAGATATTCAATAATATAAATACCTGGGAATATCTTGAACGCAAGCTTGGGGAAATAAGCATTAAAACATTTGATGTTGACCTGATAACTGCGCTATTAGACGAGCGGATAAGACAAGTAGCCATTTTTAGTCCTGCTTACATGATGGCTGGTTCTCATGCTA